>CAIPGJ010000102.1 GCA_903864555.1 uncultured Pseudomonadota bacterium
CCGCCTGATCAGGCGCAATGTTCTCGATGTTGAATGGCCGGAAGCCGGTCATCTCCAGCTGAAAGGCGGCACCTCCAAACTGCAACGGCAGGGTCTCTCCGACCCTCGCCTCGATCATCCCGGGATTCTCGCGGCCACCGGCCATATTGCGGGCCTGCAGTTTCACCAGGGTCCCACCATCATCAAAACTCGCCTGATAAACGGTCACGCCACGATAGACCAGTGGCTTGTTCACCTCGATGCGGGCATCGAAGGATTTGCCGGTGTCCTTGTCCGTCACCATCACTTCGCTGGCAAACAGCCTGGGCTGCCCGGTCGAATAGTGCTCGATGATGAATTTCTTCAAGGACAGCGAGAAAGGCAGTTCCTGCACCAGCAGCCCGTCACCGACGGCCAGCACGGCCTGATCAGCCGAGCGTCCTTCAGGCACCATCATGTTCGCCCTGAAGCTCATATTGCCGACTGGCAGACGCGACTCCTCCGGCACGTCGGCCAGCCGCATGTTGCCATTGACGGGTTTTTTGGAGCCGCTGAACAGTTGAAACTTGAGCAGGGCCTCACTGTCTGCCAATCCTCCCAGACAAATGAGCACGATGGCCGAGTGGGCCAGCACATAACCCCAGCGACGATGCATGCCCGCCTGCGCCGCGATCAGCGTGGATTGCTCACGCCGGGTTTCGCGAATGCTGAAACCTTCTGCATTCAGATAGGCGGCCAGTCGCTCGCGTGCCTGTTCTGGTGGCAGGCTGGTCGAGTAGGTGGCACGCTGGGAAAAATTGTCGAAGCCCTTTTCACGCAAGCTGTCCTGGAAACGACGCGTTTCACGCAGCATCCTGGGCGCATTGCGCCACAGGCACAGGCTGGTCGAAACGACCAGGAAGCCGAGAATCACCAGAAACCACCAGGCGCTGTAAACCGAGTACAGGCCCAGGTTCGCGAATATCGGAAACCAGAACGGCCCGAACTGCTCCAGATAGTTTGAATAGGGCTCGTTCTGCTTGAGCACCGTGCCGATGGTGGAAGCCACGGCAATGATCGTGAGCAGGCTCACGGCAAAGCGCATGGAGGACAACAGTTCCAAGGCCACGCTTCGTGGAGAGTTCATTGTTTGCTGCTCATGGTTCAAAAGAAAAGGGGGGCTTACGCCCCCCTGTCCCCTTCTGTGACCGATTTACTTGAGGCCAGCAATATAGTCGGAAACTGCCTTTATTTCCGCATCATTCAGCTTGGCGGCGATGGCACGCATCATGCGGTTTGCATCGTTCGCCCGCTCACCCGCGCGGAAAGCCTTGAGTTGCACCTCGGTGTATTCCGCATGCTGGCCGGCAAGCCGCGGATACTGCACGGGTATGCCAGCACCGGTCGCTCCGTGGCAGGATGCACAGGCCGGCAAGCCCCGGGCAACATCGCCACCGCGCCAAAGCTTTTGTCCCTGCGTCACCGTGTCCTTGTTCCTGGCCGTGCCCGGCTTGGCCGGCTGGGAAGCGAAGTACGCCGCAACATTGCGCATGTCATCCGCGGAAAGCGTTGACGCGAATCCCATCATCACCGGGTTTGCACGCTCCGCCTTGCCATTCACTGGCTTGAAGTTGTTGAGTTGCTTGTGCAGATACTCGGGTATCTGCCCAGCCAGCTTGGGATTGGCAGGGGCAGGGCTGTTGCCGTCGACCCCATGGCAGGCGGCACATACCTGTGTGGCAATGGCCTGTCCCTTGACAAGATCAGCCTTGGGCGGTTCGGCTGCCGCAACTGTCTGCACGCAAAGCAGCAGGGCGGCGAGCGCCAGCGCTCGTTTCATGCGTTCTCCTAAAGCGGAACCCGCAGTTCGATTGACGAAC
>CAIPGJ010000103.1 GCA_903864555.1 uncultured Pseudomonadota bacterium
GCGGCATCGCGCCCCACCTGCAGCCCGGCATAGATGGCCGAGTTCTGCGTGGTCGGGTAATCCGCCGTGTCGATGACGTCCTTCACGCCGATGGGCAGGCCGTGCAGCAGGCCGCGCGGCGGAGATTTATCCAGTTCGCGGGCGTCACGGAGCGCGCGCGCCGGATCCACATGCAGCCAGGCCCGCACCAGTGGATCACGCGCGGCAATGCGCTCCAGGCAGGAGCGCACCAGCGCCTCGCAGGAGAGCTTGCCCTCGCGTATCTGCAGGGCGGCTTGGGCAGCAGTCAGTTTGCAGGGTTCCATGCTTCAGGCCTTGGTTGATTGGAGATACCAGTCCATGATTTCGCTGCCGGTGGCAGCCCAGACCTTCGGATGTCGCATGATGTGGGCCAGCGCCTCGTCCAGCGCGCCGATGCGATAAGGCTGGCCGATCAGCCAGGGATGGATGCTGATCAGCAGCATGCGGCCGCTCGTCTCGCCATCGGCATACATGCGGTCGAAGGCTTCGGTGACCATCTGCGTCCAACGCCCGATGGGAATGCGCCGGCCGCGCTGGGTGTAGCTCTCGTCCAGGTCCAGCAGCGTGGGCAGCGAGACCATGGTCCCGGCCTTGCCCTGCACCGGCACCTTCATGCGATAGGGCTGCTCGTCATTGGGCCAGTCGCAGACATACTCCACGCCCTGCTCGGCCAGCAGGCCGACGGTGCGCGTGGACTCGCCGTAATCCGAGCCTATCCAGCCGCGTGCCGGCCGGCCGGTGGCCTTCTCCACGGCTGCCAGCGAGGCGCGGATATAGTCGCGCTCTTCGGCCTCGGGCATCTTCTCGGTAATCATGCGGGTGTAGGCGAGGCTGTGGCCGATGAACTCCCAGTGACGCCTCTGCGCCTCGCTGATGATGTAGGGGTAGCGTTCGGCCACCGCCGCATCCAGCGCCGCCGTGGCACGCATGCCATGGCGATCGAGCACCTTCATCACGCGGAACACGCCCACCCGGTTGCCGTATTCGATGGGCGTGGTCTCGTGCATGTCAGCCAGCTGCGGAAAAGGCCCGCGGCGTACGGCGCTTGGCGGTGCAATGCTGCCCGGGGGACCCACCAGTTCGGCATATTCCAGATTGACGATGATGCCCACGGCGATGCGCGCATCCCCCGGCCAGCGCAAGGGCGGCCGCTCGCTGATGGGCGACCAGTCATACCAGGGGTTGTCCATGCTGCGGGGTTGTCGGTTGGCCGGCATGTCAGAGCCCTCCCTTCATGGCCGGCTGCGCCAGGCGCACGACTTCCGCATCGTAGTAATGCGTGTAGTAGTGTTCGGCGATGTTCTCGGCCGTGGTGATCCACACGTCCTTGAAGGAACGCAGATAGGCAAAGATCTCGGCCAGGTACTTGATGCGGTGCGGCTGGCCGATCAGGTAGGGATGCAGGGCGATGCACATCACCTGGCCGCTGAGCGCGCCCTCTTCATAGAGCACATCGAACTGGCGCTTGCAGATCTCGACAAAATAATCCCCTTCCCAGGCGGCGCCCTGGAACAGCAGCGAGTCATTCAGCTCGCGCGAATACGGCACATTGATCAAGCGGCCCTGTTTCACCTTCAC
>CAIPGJ010000104.1 GCA_903864555.1 uncultured Pseudomonadota bacterium
CATGAAAGCCATCGTCTGCAGCCGCATCGGACCGCCTGAATCACTCACCGTGGAGGACCTGCCTTCGCCGGTCCCCGCCGCGGGCGAGATCCTCGTCAGCGTGAAGGCGGCCGGGGTCAATTTTCCCGATGCGCTGGTGATACAGGGGAAGTACCAGCACGCCCAGTCGCTACCCTTCACGCCGGGCAAGGAAGTCTCCGGGGTGGTGCTCGCCTGCGGTGATGGCGTGTCCGGCTACCAGCCCGGCGAGCGTGTCTGTGCCTACTTGTCACACGGCGCCTTTGCGTCGGAGATCACGGTGAAGGCCGACTATGCCGTGGCGCATCTGCCCGACGGTGTCGATTTCGTGCAGGCGGCCGCCTTTCCGCTGGTCTACAGCACCAGCATGCATGTGCTGGTTGACCGCGGCCGGCTGCAGCCCGGCGAAACCCTGCTGGTGCTGGGCGCCTCCGGTGGTGTGGGCATTGCAGCGGTGCAACTGGGCAAGCTGCTCGGGGCGCGCGTGATCGCCTGCGCGTCCTCGCAGGAGAAACTGGATTTCTGCCGACGGCATGGCGCCGACGAGCTGATCAATTACGAGCAGGAGGACCTGCGCGAGGCCATCAATCGTCTCACCGACAAACGCGGGGTCGATGTGGTCTGCGACCCGGTCGGGGGGCGTTACGCCGAGCCGGCCGTGCGCGGCATGGCCTGGAATGGCCGGTATTGCGTGGTCGGGTTTGCTGCCGGTGACATCCCGAAGATTCCCGTCAACCTCATGCTGCTGAAAGGCTGTTCGGTGCTGGGCTGCGCCTTCGGCAGCTTCGCCCGGCGCGATTCCCGGTCCTTCAGCGCCAACATGGCGCGCATGCTGGCCTGGATGGGCGAGGGACGCTTGACGCCGGTGGTAACCGCCACCTACCCGCTGGAGCGCACGCCGGCGGCCCTGCGCGATATGCTCGACCGCAAGGTCACCGGCAAGGTGGTGATCACTTTCTGAGAGGTGTTCGCCCAGTGCATTCAACTGGAATGGAATGGTGTTCTGAAATATACTTTTACGTTGCAAACACCGTACGTGCCTCCGCGGAAAATGGAGGCCGTTGCCGGGCGCAGCAGGCAGCAGGCACCCGCCGCTGCGATCAACCAAGGAGGCAGGATGTTCATTTTTACCAACCGGACCATGCAGGCCGTGCAGGGGCTTGCCGCCGGCGCCGCGCTGCTGATGGCTGGCCAGGGCAGCAGCCAGGCACAGCAGTACCCCGCCAAGCCCATCCGCATACTGGTGGGGCAGGCCTCCGGTGGCGGCACCGACCTGGTGGCCCGCGTGATCGGCGACAAGCTGCGTGACAACCTCAAGCAGCCGGTGATCGTCGACAACCGTCCGGGTGCCGCCGGCATGATCGCCTCCAAGGCCGGGGCCGAAGCCGCCCCCGATGGTTACACGCTGCTGGCGGCCGGCATGAGCTCCACCGTGAGCCCCAGCCTGTACAAGGCCGTGCCCTACGATGCCGTCAATGGCGTGCAGGCCATCGCGCCGCTCATGTCCTTTCCCTTCGTCATCGTGGTCAATCCCAAGACGCCAGCCTCGAACCTGAAGGAGTTCATCGAGTTCGTGAAGAAGAATGCGGCCGGCCTCAATGTGGCCACCGGCGGCGCCACCACCACGGTGACGGCCGAACTGTTCTCGCAGATGGTGGGCACCACCAAGTTCACCTTTATCCCCTTCAACGGCAGCGCCCCCGCGGTGGTATCGGTGATCAGCGGCGACAGCCATGCCATGTTCAGCGACTTGCCCTCTGCGGCGGCGCAGGTGAAGAGCGGCGCGGTGCGCGCCATCGCCACCAGCGGCGATCGGCGCTTCGCCCTGGCACCGGACATCCCCACGGCCAGGGAGTCCGGCATGCCTGACTTCGTGGTGTCCTCCTGGTACGGCTTGTTCGGACCGGCGAAGATGCCCATGGACATCGTCAACCTGCTCAACAGCCAGATGCGCGGCATCGTCAACCAGCCCGATGTGGCGCAGAAGTTTGCCGGCATGGGCGGGGAACCGTGGGTGGACAGCGTGGAAGGATTCTCGCGCACCTATCAGAACGATCTGGCCCGCTGGAAAAAAGTGATCTTGCAAGGCAAGATACCGCTGCTCTGAAAGCGGCCTGATGTCTTTCCGCTGCGACGCCGGTCCGGGGTTACCCGGAACGGCACCGCATCCAGCCTGGCGGGGGCCGCGCAATGACGGCCCCATGCCAGTCTCACGTTCCATCAATTGAAATCCGACCGCTGCGATGCTGTCCCCGACAGGCAGCGCGGTCCCACTGGAGAAGAGCATGCCTGTTCCGAGCCCCCTGAAGGGTGTGCGCATCATCGCCCTGGAGCATTTCGTCGCGGGGCCCTATGGCTCCATGCTGCTGGCCGACTGGGGCGCCGAGGTCATCCGCATCGAACGCCCGGGCGTCGGCGAGGCCATGCGCAACCCGGTGTTCACCAACCAGCAGGGCCAGCTGGTGCCGCTGGTCTACATGATCTGCAACCGCAACAAGAAGTGCATCACCCTCAACATGAAGTCGGATGAAGGCCGCAAGGTCTTCGCCGACCTGGTGAAGGATGCCGACATCGTCTGGGAGAACCAGGCGCCCGATGCACTCGGCAAGATGGGTTTCGATTTCGAATCGCTGAAGCAGATCAACCCGCGCATCATCTATACCTCGATCAGCGGCTTCGGCCACGATGACCTGTTTCCCGGGCCGCTGGCCGACCGGCCGGCCCTGGACTTCATCGCCCAGGCGATGAGCGGTCTGATGTGGGGGCCGACCTTCGGCCAGCATCCGATGTGGCTGGGGCTGCCGATCACCGACACCGTCACCGGGATCTTTGCCGCGATGGGCGTGATGGGCGCCCTGCGCGAGCGCGACCGCACCGGCGAGGCGCAGCGCGTGGACATCTCGCTCTATGACGTCTCTGCCGTGCTCAACGAGAAGAACATCGCTTTCCATTCCATCACCGGGCGCAAGCCCCATGGCATGAGCGAGATGACCAACCAGCTGGGCGTGATCCAGGCCTCCGACGGCTTCCTCGTCATTGGCGTGGTGAACAATGCCGCCTGGCCGGGCTTCTGCGAGCTGCTCGGCCGCCCGGACATGGCCACCGACCCGCGCCTGGCCAACCTCAAACTGCGTGCCGACCATTACGAATCAGTGGTGCGTCCGGTGCTGGATACCTGGTGCGGGGCCCATACCGTCGATGGCGCGGTGCAGAAGATTCTTGCTCTGGGCATTGCCGCGGGGCCGGTGCAGACCCACGACCAGGTCATGGCCTGCCCCCAGTTGAATGCGCGCGACATGTTCGTGAAGTTCGACTCTGAACACGGCCCCATCACTTCGGTGGGCAATCCCATCAAGTTCAGCGCCGAGAAATACCCGGCCGAGATGCCGGCTTCGCTGGGCGCACATACCGAGGAAGTCCTGCGCGACCTGCTCAAGCTGCCGGCGGCGGAGATTGTGAAAATGCGCGAGAAAGGCATCATCTAGCATGCCGACTTCCAGCGCCGATATCGTGGTGGTGGGCGGTGGTGGTGCGGGCCTGGCTTGTGCCATCGAGGCGGCGCGTGCCGGCGCCAGTGTCATTGTGCTGGAGAAAGGCGATGCGCTGGGGGGCACCACCGGCTGGTCGGTGGGCTCCTATACCACCAGCAGCACGCCGCACCAGCGCAAGGCCGGTGTGGTAGACAGTCGCGCACAGCACTTTGCCGATATGGACAAGGTCAATGCCGCTGCCACGCGCGCAGGTCATACCGACAACCTGGAACTGCGCAGATTGCTGACGGACCATTCGCCGGCCACCTTCCAGTGGCTGATGGACCTGGGCATCGAGTTCATCGGTCCCAATCCGGAGCCGCCGCACAGCCAGCCACGCATGCACAATGTCATCCCCAGTGCCACCGCCTTCGTCTACTTCATGGAGCGTGAATGTCGCAGGCTGGGCGTGGACCTTCGCCTCAGTCACGAAGTCACCGGCCTGCAGATGGACGGGGGCCGGGTGGCCGGGATACGCGCGCGCCGGCCCGATGGCACGGAGACGGTCTGCATGGGCAGGCGCGGCGTGGTGCTGGCCGCCGGCGATTTTGCCGCCGGCAAGACCCTGCTCCAGCGCTACCTGCCGCAGGAGGTGGTCAAGGCGGACTCGGTCAATCCGCATGTCACCGGCGACGGCATCCGCATGGGCGAGGCGCTGGGCGCCACCATCATCAACGGCGGCCACGCCAATTCGCCGCGCATGCGCTTCGTGCCGGCCGCGCCCACCTGGTTCCACCGCATTCCGCCCTGGCGCATCTTCACGCGCACGCTGCACTGGATCTGGGACTGGGTGCCCCCGGCGCTGTTGCGCCCCTTCATCATGCAGTTCATCACCACGGCGCTGGGGCCGGAGCCCTCCATCTTCCGTGCCGGCGGCCTGCTGGTGGGGCGGCCGGGGCAGATCATTCCGGTGGACCTGGGCAGCCTCGCCCTGCATCTGGCGCGCCAACCGGAAAATCTGGCCTACATCCTCTTCGACGATGCCACGGCGCAGAAGCTCAATGCCTGGCCCAACTTCATCTCCACCGCGCCAGGTATCGCCTATGCCTACCTGTCCGACTACGCACGGGCCCGACCCGACCTGTATCGCAAGGCCGACACGCTGGAGGCGCTGTGCGCAAGGATAGGCGTTGATGTTGCAGCCTTGCACCAGCATCTCGCGGCCTTGCCGGTGGAGCCGGGCGCGACAAGACCCTTGCAGCAGGGGCCATTTCATGCACTGGGACCTGCACGGGCCTACGTCACCATCACCGAGGGCGGTCTCAGCGTGGACGGCCGACTGCGCGTCATCGATGCGCAGAAGAGGCCCATCGCAGGCCTGTATGCCGCCGGCTCCACCGGTCAGGGCGGCCTGCTGATTGAAGGTCACGGGCATCATGTTTCCTGGGCCTTCGTGTCCGGTCGCATCGCGGCCTGGAGCGTGCTGGAGCGCGAGTTCCCGGCGCTCACCTGACCCAGTGCTGCCGCGCCTATACTGGCGTCCCACTGAGCGACCCGACGGAAAAATCGCCATGCCTTTACCCGCATCCACAAGCCGCAAGCCCATGCATACGCGCACCATCGTGATGGATGGTTATGAGCGCGACGACGGTTTGTTCGACATCGACGGCCGCATCACCGACGTCAAGACCACCCAGTACATCACCGAGTCGGAACGCGTGGTGGAGCCGGGTGAGGCCCTGCACGACATGTCGATACGCCTCGTGGTGGATGCCGCCATGACCGTGCAGGAGATCCATGCCGTCACCGATTTCAGTCCGCATCCGGCTTGTCCGGAGGCGACGGCCAAGCTGCAGCGTCTCAAGGGCCTCAACCTGATGAAGGGCTGGCGTATCGCCATCCGGGAGCAACTGGCCGGTGCCGAGGGTTGTGCCCACCTGAAGGAGTTGTTGAACGCCATGGCCAGCGGTGCCTTCCAGGCGCTCACCGTGGTGAGAAAGCGCAGCCTCCGGGAAGCCGGCGGCGAATTCCGCCCAGGCAAGCTGGAAAGCTGCCTGGCTTATTCCAGCTCGGGGCCGCTGGTGGAGCGCAAGTGGCCGCAGTTCTTCATCAGGCGTTCCGACTAGCACACGCGAGGTCCCGCACCAATGAAAACGGCGGACCGAAGTCCGCCGTTTTCATTTTGCGAGGCAGTTCCGGTCAGGCGATGACGCCGGCGCGGATGCGGTTGCGCGCGATCAGCTGGCGATGCACTTCCGACGGGCCTTCCAGCACGCGCCAGGTGCGGATGCGGTTGGCCATGGCCTGCAGCGGGAGCTCCTTGGTCATGCCCATGCCGCCAAAGCTCTGCATGGCCTGGTCAACGACCTCGGTCGCCATCTCGGTGGAGTAGACCTTGATCATGGACAGTTCCGAGCGCAGGCGCTCGCCCTTCTTCACGCGGTCGGCCGCGTCGATCAGCATCAGGCGCAGCGCATACATCTTGGTCGTGGCATCGGCGATCCACCACTGGATGGCCTGGCGGTCGGCCAGCAGCACGCCGAAGGTTTTGCGCTGGGTCACGTGGTCGATCATCATGTTGACGGCGCGATGGGCAAAGCCCAGGCACCAGGCGCCGATCTGCAGGCGGCGCACCGACAGGCGCTGCTGCATCGGGCCATAGCCCTGACCTTCCTGGCCGAGGATGTTGCCTGCCGGAATGCGGCATTCCTCGAACAGCAGTTCGGCCGTGTAGGCGCCGCCGATCATGGGGATCTTGCGCACGAAATGAAAGCCCGGGGTGTCCTTGTCGACGAGGAAGGCGGAGATGCCGCCCTTGGAACCCTTGTCGCGGTTGGTCGCAGCCATGACGATGCCGAAGTCGGACTCGGGCACGCGGCTGGTCCAGATCTTGCGGCCGTTGATGACGTATTCATCACCTTCGCGGCGCGCCGTGGTCAGCATGGCAGAGGGGTCGCCACCGGCACCCGGCTCGGAAATCGCGATGAAGGATTTCTTCTCGCCTGCGGCATAGGGCAGCAGGTATTTCTCGCGCTGCTCCGGTGTGCAGGTCATCATGAGCATGGCGAGGTTGGGTGAATCCGGCAGCGGCTTGAACGGAGAGATCGTCTTGCCGAACTCGTACTGGATGGCCATCATGGCATCGGCGGGCAGGTCCGAGCCGCCGAACTCCTCGGGCACGTCCAGGCCCCACAGGCCGAGCGCCCTGGCCTTCTCCCGCAACCGTTGCTCGTCCGCCTTCTCGTAGGTGAGGCCCTGTCCGGTCGCTTCGCGCTCAAGGACCGACTTTTCCAGCGGCATCAGGTCTTCCTTCACGAAACGCCTGACGACGTCCACGATCATGCGGTGTTCTTCATTCAGCGGAAAATCCATGCATCCCTCTCTCTGGTTTCTATGGTCGGGCTGGCAGGCACGCAGGGGCAATCGTCGCAACGGCTGCTGCAACCTCCAGGCATCGAAACTGCGCTTCATGCCTGTGGCCGGGGCCAGGGAATCCTGGCGGGCGGTGCTGCGACGACTGCCGCAATGGGCGCGCCGCCGTCGGGCGAAGACACGGTGACTAGCGCGGACAATCTTCTCACACTTCGGCAAGGCCCGGCCATGCCGCCCCGGCCCTGGGCGATAATGTCGACCCGTCCGTGACCGGGCTCGCACAGCGGGTCGGGCGGCCGAATACATCAGGAGACTGTCCCATGTTTGCATCGAAATTTTCACGGGTCGCGGCCGCCATGGCGACGGCCATGGTCGCGCTGTCCGTGCCGGCATCGCCGGCCCATGCCCAGGCCTGGCCGGCCAGGCCGGTGGCGCTGGTGGTCCCGCTGGCACCGGGAGGCCCCGCCGATGGTGAGGCGCGCCTCTATACCGACAAGCTCCAGGGTGCGCTCGGTCAGCCCTTCGTGTTCGACTTCCGCGCCGGCGCCGGCACCACCATCGGCACAGCCTACGCGGCCAAGTCGGCGCCGGATGGCTACACCTTCCTGCTGCACAACGGCGGCTTCACCATCCATCCGAATTTCTATCCGGACCTGCCCTACAACGTGCTGAAGCACTTCGACCCGGTCACCCAGGTGAGCGAGCGCGCCACCATCCTGATGGTGAGCCCGGTCGCGCTGCCCGATGTGCAGTCCATCGCCGACCTGATCGCCTATGGCAAGGCCAATCCGGGCCGGCTCAACTGCGGCACCTCGGGGCAGGGCGGCATCACCCACATCGTCTGTGCCTCGCTGTCATCGGCCATCAACATTCCGATCACCGCCATCCACTACAAGGGCGCGGCACAGAACCAGATCGACCTGATTGCCGGGCGCATCCATCTCTCGGCGGGCACGCTGTTCAACGCGCTGCCGCAACTGAAGTCAGGCAAGCTGCGGCCGGTTGCGGCGCTGAATCCCGAACGCTCCAGGCTGCTGCCCGACCTGAAGACCTCCTTCGAACAGGGTGCCGACGTCGAGCACCCGACCTGGCTGGGCATCTTCGCGCCGGCCGGGACGCCGCCGGCCATCGTCAACCGCTTCAATGCCGAACTGAAAAAGATCGTGTTCGCGCCCGACAACGTGAAGCAGCTCGACAGCCAGGGCATCGTCCCGGTGGTGAGCATGCCTGATGCCTTTCGCAAACGCATTGCTGCCGAATCGGTGCGCTGGAAGAAAATCATCCAGGAAAAAGGCATCACCGGCGGGGAGTGATCGCCCAGAGGTAGAGCGCGGCATGCGCGCGCCACGGCCGCCAGCGTTCGGCCATGCGTAGCAGTTCGGCAGGTGAGGCGGCGCCCGCCGCGCGCAACAGGCCGATGTCGGTTTCCGGGAAGGCATCGGTGTCGCGCCCGAGGCGTATCGCCAGATAGCTGCGTGTCCAGGGGCCGAAGCCGGGCAGTTGCTTCAGCGCTTCGTTCACCTCGCCCCAGGAAGCGGCGCGCAGGTCCAGCTGGTCATGCACGATGGCACGCGCCAGTCCTTGCAGGCAGGCCACCCGCCGTGACGGCATGCCGATGGCGTCGAGATTGGCATACAGCAGCGACTGTGGTGTGAGGGCCGGGCCACAGCGCTCGGCCAGGCGGCGCAACAGCGTGGCCGCCGCCGCCACGCTGACCTGCTGGCCTGCCACGGTGCGCACGCACAGCTCGAAAGGCTCCCAGGCTGAGGGCGGTCGCAGGCCGCGCACCGTCTGCATGCGGGCGCGCAACAGTGCGGATCGGCCCAGCACAGCTTCCATGGGTGCGGCATCGAATCGGGCATCGAAGAGTGCGGCGGCGCGCGCCAGCAGATCAGCTTGTGTGGCGGCATCCGCCATGCTTTCGGGCAGTTCGAGCAGGAGGCAGGCACGCCGGGCATCGTAGCGAAGTCTGATGCTGTCCGCTGTATCTTCTGGCCTGTCCGCTGGCTGGAGGCCGGCCTTGCGCACATAGCTGCCGCCATCAGTGGCAGTTATGGATTCGACACCCGGGGTGAGCCGGTGGCTCAGATAGTCCAGTAAATGGCGCCAGGGGAAGGGCCGTTTCACCTGGATGGCCGTGACGGTGGCCTGGTTCGTGACCATGGACTCGCGGCTGGCGCTTTCCCCGCTCACGGTTGTTGGGGCAGTGCGCTTGGCCGTCATGGCCGTTTCTTTCTGCCAGTGCCAGTGCCAGTGCCGGTGCCGGTGCCAGCGGCCGAGGCGCGTTCTGCCGCCAGCAGCGCGGCCTTGCGCGGCAGTCCCCAGCGATATCCGCCCAGGCTGCCATCGCCACGGATGACCCGATGGCAGGGGATCAGCAGGGCGATGCGGTTGCCCGCGCAGGCGCTGCCCACGGCACGCACGGCGCCGGCATGGCCGATGGCCTGGGCCACTTCAGTGTAGGTGCGCGTCTCGCCGCGCGGAATGTGTGCCAGGTACTGCCACACCTTCATCTGGAAGGCCGTGCCGCGGATGTCCAGCGGCAGCTCTGGCAGGGGTAGGCCCTCCCGCAGATGGGCCCTCAGGGCGCGCATCCAGTCGCGCAAGCGGGTGTTGCCGCGGGCCGTGGCTGCCTTGAGGGTGGCGCGCGGGAATTCCTGGGCCAGCGCCTGTTGCAGTCCGGTCGCGCTGTCGCCCAGTTGCACCGAACACAGCCCGCGGTCGGTGGCCGCCAGCATCAGCAGGCCGTGCGGGATGGTTTGTATCACCCAGGAGATCTGCGTCGACTCGCCGCCCTTGCGGTACTCACCCGGTGTCATGCCCAGGCGGCTGTCGGTGCGTTCGTAGACCCGGCTGCCTGAGCCGTAACCGGCTGCATGAATGGCCTCGGTGACGCTGGCCTGGGTGTGCAGGCCGCGCTTCAATGCCTTCAGGCGACAGGCCTCGGCGTAATCACGCGGGCTGATCCCCAGTGCAGCCTTGAAGCTGCGCTGCAGATGCCAGGGGCTGAGCCCGGCGGTGCGCGCCAGGCTGGACAGGTCGAGCGCCTTGCTTTCGGCGGAGGCCTCCACCAGCGCTTCGATGCGCCGGCACAAGCCGCGCAGGGTGTCTGCGCTGGATAGGCGGGTTTTCATCCTGGCGCCATTGTGCATGAGGGGGCTAGTGTCCTGAATCGTTAGTTCGTTGAATATGATTGCGTGCCTAGACCTGCGCTATGAATACGAAAAAGGCCGAAATTGGTGTCAGACAAGGCGCAAAGCGGAGCAAGGTTGACCACCTTGCGAGCATTTGCAACGCCGTATGGCGCCGATTCTCGGTCTTTTTTATTCATCGAATTAGCGATTCAGGACACTAGTGTCGTCCCGGGCAGTCGGTGCCGCCATCCGCTTCTTGCGCCCGGCCACAGAATGTTGCAGGAATCGCCCGGAGCGCCATGCAGGCTGTGTACAATGCGTCGCCATGCCACTCAAGCTCTCAAGACGCTATCTCTTCAGCAACGGTTTGCTGCTGGTTTGCATGGTGGCGCTGACCCTGTTTGCGGTGTTCGCCGACACCGGATTCACTGGGCCCATCGCCACGGCCGGCCTGCTGGCCTGTGCTGCCTGTTCCTTCGGCCTGCTGTGGTCGACGCACAAGTACCAGAGCACCCGCCTGAGCGATGCCGGCGTGGAGCAGGCCACCTTGCAGGGCCGTACCTTCTTCGCCTGGAGCGACGTGAAGGAAGTGCGCATGTACGCCGGCGCCTTCATTCTGGAAAGCCCCAAGGGCAAGGTACTGGTCTATCCCAAGGCCTACGAGAATCCCGAGGATGTCTCCGAATATGTGGTCACCCGCATGCGCAAGGTGCTGCAGGAGCGTGGTGGCCACGTGCCGGAACAGGACACGCGCTTTTTCTGAGCGTGGTCCGGTGCAGGCTTTTCCGGTAGAGCCCCCGCGGGCTCGAGGCCGGAATAGACAATCTGATAATAATAGTCCTGTTTATTCAATGCTGAAGCTGAATACCATCCCAAAAAGATAATAATTACAGGTTGGTCTGCATGCTCGCGCGTGACCTCAGGTGCCGGTGGCGCTTCGCAGGTGTAAAGTGGCCACACAATAAAAGCAGGCCCCCAGGCCTCAGGAGGAGAGGATGCAACCAGTCCATGAAGGGCAGGGCACAGGCGCGCCTGCTGCACCTGCGGACGATGTCCATGTGGATGTGCTGGTGGCCGGCGCTGGTGCTTGCGGCCTGATTGCCGCCATTCGCGCGGCCCAGGGCGGCGCCAGCGTGAGGCTGGTGGAAAAGCTCGACTGCTTTGCCGGCGATACCACCCTGTCCACCGGGACCATCCCTGCGGCCGGCACGCGCCTGCAGCGGGAGGCTGGCATCAGCGACAGTGTCGATGGCATGGTGGCCGACATCGAGCGCATCACCGGTCCCCACGATGCCTCGCACCTGACGCGCATGCTGGCGGCGCGCTCGGCCGAAGTGGTGCACTGGCTGATCGATCGCTGCAGCATCCGCTTCAAGCTCTATACCGACTACAAGCACATCGGCCACCAGACGGCACGCCTGCACCTGCAGCCCAGCGGCAAGGGCCTGGACCTGGTGGAGGACCTGGCTGCAGCGGCACGACGCGAAGGCATAGCCATCGCGTTCTCCACGCCGGTGAAGCAGTTGCTCCACGATGCTTCCGGTCGCATCACCGGCGCCGAGCTGGCAGGGCCACCAGGCATGGGCGGATCGCGCCGCGTGCTGGCGAAGAAAGTCATCCTCGCCACCGGCGGCTTCGGCGGCAACACCGAACTCAAGCGCGAGTACTGCCCCGACATCGCCGAGGCGCCCTTTTTCGGCGCACCCGGCAGCGAGGGCGATGCCGTGCGGTGGGGCCGCGCACTGGGCGCGCAACTGGCCAACATCGGCGCCTATCAGCCGCATGGCAGCGTCGCCTACCCGCAACGCCACCTGCTCACCTGGAGCGCGGCGGAAAAGGGCGCCTTTTACGTCAATCGCGCCGGCCAGCGCTTTGCCAACGAGAACATCGGCTACTCCGGCTTCGGGGCCATCTCGCGCCAGTTCGGCAACGAGGTCTA
>CAIPGJ010000105.1 GCA_903864555.1 uncultured Pseudomonadota bacterium
AGTCCCTGCCGATGTGCGCCTTGGCGCGGCGTCACTGGCGAATCTGGAGGCGGGCCGGCAACTGGCCCACATCGAGACATCCCCGGACACGCACCTGGTTATCGCCATGCCGGTGGTATTCAATCCCACCAGCAGCGTCGAGGGCGCGCTGGTGGCCCGGATCGCCCTGATGCCCTTGCTGGAGCATTCGCTTCTGTACGGGGATGAGCCGATCGCATTCGCTCTCACGGACAATCAGGGCCGGGAGGTGGCGCTGGTCGACAAGTACAAGCATGGGGCGGCGCAGATGCGCGTGGTCCATCCCCTGCAAGTGCAATCCCCGCTGATGGAACTGAATCTTTCGGCGGTCACCACGCTGGATGGAAGGGAGGTCATCGCCATCACCGAATGGCTGAGCATTGCCTTCCTGCTGGCCGGGAGTGTGGCCTTGGCGATCACCCATGCGATTGCCTCGAAACTTGCGCGCAGCATCAGCGAGCCGGTGGCCCGCCTGAGCGAAGTGGCCCGCAGAATGGCCAGCGAAGGCAGGGCCGAGGGGGGCAAGATCCCGCAAGTCGGGCATGGAGAGGTCGCCTCACTGGCTGATGCCCTCGGCGAAATGGCTGACAGCCTGGCCCGTTCAAACCAGGAACTCGAGGACAAGGTCAGTGCGCGCACTCGGGAATGGCAGGATGCCAATGCAATGCTGGACCGGGTCCTCTACTCGGCCCGGGATGCGATCTGGGAATACAGTCTCGAAACACGCAAGCTTGTCTTCATGAGCGAGGGCGCCCGCCACATTACCGGCGTGGCCCCGGAGCGCCTGCTGCAGCGGCCGTGGTACATGCTGGTACTCCGGGAAGACCGGCACAGGTTCATGCAGGCACTGATCGCCCTGTCGAGCGGACAATCGCAGGTGGAGATCAATTGTGGCATCGACCGCCCCGACGGCGAGGTCCGCATCCTGCACCATCAGATGCAGGCGAGTTTCAGCCATGATGGCCAACTGATGAAGATCGCTGGCACGTCAACCGACATTACCGAGAAGCTGGAACGTGAATCGGAATTCAGACAGCACGCCGAACGACTGGAGTCGATTTTCTCGCTGAGCCCTGATGGTTATGCCATCGTCGACGAGGAAGGAAAGATCACTTCTGCCAACGCGACCTTCCGGGAAATTGCCGAACTTGGCCCGGAGGACATCGGCGCGATCACCCTGTATCAGCTGATCCGAAATCTTGAGGCAAGGGCGAATCCGGAAGAAGGATTTCCGGACTTCGGGCACAGCGGAATTCACGGCGCTGAAGAAAACCCGACCGCTGATCACCCCAGCAACGGGCAACTGGTTCACCTCAAGACACCTGAAGAACGGGTGCTGCAGGTGGCGATGCGCGAGGGGCCGACCCGCACTGTCGCCAAGGTGCTCTATTTCCGCGACATCACCCGGGAAGCCGAAGTCGACAGGATGAAAAGCGAATTCCTGTCGACCGCGGCACATGAACTGCGTACGCCCATGTCGAGCGTGCTCGGGTTCTCGCAGCTCCTGTTGACCCGGGAACTCGATCCGGAAATCCGCAAGGAAATCTACGGCACCATCTATGAACAGTCGACCCGGCTGGCGGGGCTGCTCGACGAACTGCTGGACCTGGCACGCATCGAGGCACGTGGCGGCAAGGACTTTCGCATAGTGCCCACGCAACTGCAGGCGATTGTCGAGAAAACCGTTGCCGGCATACTCATCCCCGGTGACCAGCGCAAGGTGTCGGTCCTGCCGCCGCCGGATTGGCCCGTCGTCAATGTCGACCCGGACAAGTTCCAGCAGGCCCTGACCAACGTCATCAGCAATGCCTACAAGTA
>CAIPGJ010000106.1 GCA_903864555.1 uncultured Pseudomonadota bacterium
CCTCAAGGCCATGCAGACGCGCGCCCGGCGGGAAGGCGACCAGTTCGTCATCACCGGGCAGAAGACCTACATCACCCTGGGCCACCATGCCGACCTCATCATCGTGGCCTGCAAGACCTCTCCTGAAAAGGGCAGCAAGGGCGTCAGCCTGATCCTGGTCGAAACCGACCGCCCGGGCTTCCGGCGCGGGCGCATGCTGAAGAAGATGGGCATGAAGGCCTCGGACACCGCGGAACTCTTCTTCGACGAGGTGCGGGTCCCGGTGGGCAACCTGCTCGGCCAGCTCGATGCCGGCTTCACCCAGATCATGTCGGAGATTCCCAAGGAGCGCGTGTCCATCGCCACCTGCGCCATGGGTGCGGCGCAGAAGGCCTTCGACATTACCGTGGCCTGGGTGCACGAACGCAAGGTCTTCGGCAAGACGCTGTACGAGTTCCAGAACACCCAGTTCAAGCTGGCCGAGCTGAAGACCCAGCTTGCCGCCGGCTGGGCGCTGCTGGACAGCCACATCGTGAAGCTCATGGAGCACCGGCTCGCCACCGACGAAGCCGCCATGACCAAGCTGTTCTGCACCGAACTGCAATGCCGCGTGGTCGATGACTGCCTGCAGATGTTCGGTGGCGCAGGCTACATGGCGGATATGCCCATCGCGCGCATGTACGTGGATGCGCGGGTGCGACGCATCGCCGGCGGCAGCTCTGAGATCATGAAAAAAATCATTGCCCGTGGTATCTAATCCGGCACCGGTGACCCGCTCCGGCCCCTTGCGCGGCCTGCGCGTGCTGGAAATGGTGGGCGTGGGCCCCGGCCCCTTTGCCGCCATGTGGTTTGCCGACATGGGCGCGGAGGTGGTGCGCATCGACCGGCCTGGCCAGCGCTCCAACCAGACGCATGGTGACGTGCTCAACCGCGGCAGGCGTTCGCTGGCAGTGGACCTCAAGAAACCTGGCGGGCACGAACTGGTCCTCCGGATGGTGAAGCAGGCCGATGTGCTGACCGAGGGCTTCCGTCCCGGCGTGATGGAGCGGCTGGGACTGGGCCCCGAAGTGTGCCTCAAGGAAAACCCGCGCCTCATCTACGGCCGCATCACCGGCTGGGGGCAAGACGGTCCCTACCGGCATCTGGCCGGCCACGACATCAACTACATCGCCCTCAGCGGCATGCTGGCGGCCTTCGGCCCGGCCGAGGGGCGTCCAGCCCAGCCGCTCAACCTAATCGGTGATTTCGGCGGTGGCGGCATGTTGCTGATCGCCGGCGTGCTAGCCGCCCTGTTCGAGCGCACGCAGTCAGGCAAGGGCCAGGTGATCGATGCTGCGATGGCTGACGGCGCTCTGCTGCTCTCCGCCATGATCTGGGCTTACCTGGGCAAAGGCCTGTGGCATAACCAGCGCGAAGCCAACCTTTTCGACGGCGGCGCGCCCTTCTACGGCACCTACCGCTGCAAGGATGGCCGATTTGTGGCGCTGGGGGCCATCGAAGCAGAATTCTGGGAAGCGTTCCTCGATCGCTGCGGCATCGACGATCCGCTGTTGCGCCAGCAGCAGCACAACCGCGGACGCTGGCCCGAGTTGCGCGCGCGGCTCACCGAGATCTTCGCCACGCGGACCCGTGACGAGTGGTGCGCCCTGGCCGAAGGCTCCGACGCCTGCCTGTCACCGGTGCTGGATTTCACCGAGGCGCCAAGCCATCCCTTCAACCGGCAGCGCGAGGCCTTTGCCCGGCTAGCCGGTGTGGACCAGCCGGCTCCGGCACCCCGCTTCAATCGCACGCCAGGGGGCATCTCGACGGAGCCGCCCATCGTCGGGGAGAACAGCCGCGATGTGCTGGCCGACTGGGGATGGCAAGCCGCAGAGATAGCTGCACTGGAAGCCGCCGGCGTGGTGCACCACGCCATACCACCATCCTGACGCCCTTCGATACCGCCATAAGGAGGAAGCATGCAAGCCCGCCTGAAGCTGAACCTGTCCCGCCTGTCCGGCACCACTGCAGCCCTGATAATTTTCTCTGGCGCCACGCTCATCAGCGCCACCGGCGTCATGGCCCAGGACAATTACCCCGCCCGAGCCGTACGCATGGTCATTCCCTATCCGCCGGGCGGCCCGACCGATCTGGCCGGGCGCATGGTAGGCCAGCGCCTGTCGGAGCGCTGGAAGCAGCCGGTCATCGTGGACAACCGTGCCGGCGCCTCCGGCAGCATCGGCTCGGACTTCGCCGCCAAGTCGGCGCCTGACGGTTACACCCTGGTGCTGGGAAACAACTCGTCCCACGGCGCCTACGAACTGCTGCACCCCAATTCCCCCTACCGGACCTTGCGTGACTTTGCGCCCATTGCGCTGTTTGGCATCACGCCGCTCATCATGATCACGCGCTCAAGCCTGGACGTGAAGAACATCAAGGAATTTGTCGCCTATGCCAAGTCCAATGCAGGCAAGCTCAACTATGCTTCAGCCGGCATCGGCAGTTCCCCCCATTTCGGTGCAGAACTGCTCAATCTGGTGGCCGGCATCCGGGCCACGCACGTGCCGTTCAACGGCACTGCGCCGGCGATGACGGCCCTGTTGTCCGCATCGGTGGACTCCTACATGGGCGGATACACCAGCGTGATAGGGCAGGTGAAAGATGGACGGGCACGCATCATGGGCATCGTCGGCGCCCAGCGCACCGAGCAATTGCCCGACGTACCCACACTGAAGGAGCAGGGCTTTCCGGTTGAATACGACGCCTGGTATGGCCTGCTAGCACCAGTAGCCGTACCGCCCGCCATCCTGGACAGGATCAATACCGATACCAACAATGCCCTGGGCAGCGAAGAGAACAAGCTCCAGCTCCTGAAACTGGGATTCGAACGCAAACTGTCCTCTCGTGCGGATTTTGCCGCACTGCTGGTGAGGGAAGGCGAGCGCACTCAGCGCATCATCCGTGAAGCCAATATCAAGGTGGACTGAGTCGGCTTGACCAGAAAACGTGAGCCGGCCGTGGAGGAACGACGCGGGGCTGGCGGTGCCGGCCTTACCGCCCCCATGGGATATCTTGATCAGCGAAGCAGCATGATTTCTGGAGTCAGAATGCAGAACGGTTCAGCGCCCGCCAGTCTGGAACAGGATGCGGGCGAGCCGCGCGAGGCCAAGCGCCTGAGCATATTGAAGGCGGCGGCACGCATCTTCAATGAGCGCGGTTTTCACCAGACCTCGGTCGCGGACGTCGCCGACGCACTGGGGGTAAGCAAACCCTTTCTTTACTACTACCTCAAGAACAAGGATGACATCCTGTTCGAGTGCTCGCGCATTGCCACCGAGCAACTGCATGCCATCCTGGACGAGGCGCAGTTGGCCAAGCTGTCCGGCTGGGAGCGGTTACGGGTGCTTCTGCGCGGCTACGCCGAGGTGATGACGACCGACTTTGGCATTTGCCTCATCCGCAACACGGCACCCGGCTTTCTGCCGCCGCAGTCGAGGAAGAAACTCTGGTCGGGGCGACGGCGGCTGAACTCCGAGGTCGAACGCATCATCGCCCAGGGCATTGCCGACGGTTCAATACGCAGCTGCGATCCGAAAATAGTGTCCTTTGCGTTGTTCGGCGCCTTCAACTGGATTTCCTTCTGGTACCGCGACAACGGGCCGCTCAACGCCGACACCATCGCGAATTACTACATCGACCTGTTTGCCCGCGGGATCGCCAAGGAAGGCA
>CAIPGJ010000107.1 GCA_903864555.1 uncultured Pseudomonadota bacterium
TAACCCCCTTGTCAAAGGGGGCCGACGCGACGCAGTCGCGCGGGGGGATTTTCAGGCGGATGCCCCTGGCCTTTTGTGCCGTCACGCTGACTGCAAGGAAAGCTGGATCAGTTCGGCTTGAGGCCAGTGCCGTGGGTACGGGCAAATCAATCCGGCTGGCTAAAATCCCCCCGCTCGGCTTCGCCGAGTCGGCCCCCTTTGACAAGGGGGTTAACACCCGCAGCCTCGTAGGGCTTGCTTCACAGGCAATCGGTGAAGAACCTTTGACAAGGGGGTTAACGCCGGTCGGCAGGCCGCGCATGGCTTATGCCGCAGTGATCTTCACCTCGTCACCCACCACGCTGAAGCGATGGTCGAAGCCCTCGGAGGCCCAGTCCATGTACTTCACCATGTCATCGAAGCGCGGGTCGCCGTTCTTCAGCACTTCGGGGCGGTAGAGCTTGTCGATCATCATGGGCAGGAAGGACACTTCCTTCACGCCGTCCTTGGTCAGGATGGCCTTGGCCATGAGCGTGCGCTTGGCGTCCTTGCCGTAGGGCAGCAGCGGCATGTCCGGGTCCTGGTCGGTGTGGTTGAGCAGGGCGCCGTGTACCCAGGGTTTCTCGTTCCACTTGTGCGAGCGGCCCGGCTTGGTCATGCAGAAATTGGACAGGCTGTAGAAGATGGCCTTGCCCTTGTACATCTCGATGGCCTTGGGCACATGGGCGTGGTGGCCGATGATCATGTCGGCGCCGGCATCGATGCAGGCATGCGCCACGGTGACCTGATAGTCGGCGATGACGCGCGGCACCCAGATGACGCCCCAGTGGAAGGCCACCATCACCACGTCCACCTGCGAACGCAGCTTGCGGATGTCCTCGAGGATCATCTTCAGGTCGTCCTCGTCCGGCTCGGTCAGCACGCGCACCGGCGAATGCGGGCCGCGGCCTTCGTATTGCGTCTTCACGCGCAGGGGCGCGATGCCGATCTTCCCCTTGCCGGCCTCGCCACCAGGCGGGATCACCGAGCAGTAGCCGAGGAAGCCGACCTTCACGCCGTTCTTTTCGACGATGGCGGGCTTGCGCGCCTCGTCGAGGTCGCAGCCGGCGCCGGTAGGGACGATGCCTTTCTCGATCAGCAACGCGCGCGTGTCGAGCAGCGCTTCCGGGCCGAAGTCCCACATGTGGTTGTTGGCCACGGTGACGGCGTCGAAGCCGCAGTCGGTGAAGATCTTTGCCATCTCCGGCGGCTGGCGGCCGTGCGGCTGGCCATCATCGCCGCGCGCGTTGGCGCCGCGGTTGGAGTACTGGCGCTCGCAGTTGCCGAAGCGCAGGTCGACGCCGGCCATGACCGGACGCACCAGTTCGGTGTAGCGCTCGACGGGAAACCCGTCCTTGGGGCCGTGCACCGGGCCGACATCGCCGGTGGCGAGAAAGGACACTTCATTGCGGGCTGCATTTGACACGGTGCTTCTCCTTGATTGCGTGTTGTGCTGCTGCTTTTTTCCGCCGCTGGAGGCGGCTGTCTCACTGCAGTTTCAGTCCGGCTTCCTTCACCAGCCTGGCGATCTTGTCGATCTCGGTCGACATGGTTTCGCGGAACTGGGCGGGCGATGCGCCCGGCGATTCGGCGCCGTCGGTGGCGAGCTTCTGCTTGACTTCCGGCAGGGCCAGGATGAGGTTGATGTCCTGGTTGAGCGCATTGACGATGGGGGCAGGGGTGCCGCCGGGGGCGAGGATGCCATACCAGCCGGTCATCTCGAAGCCGGGGATGGTCTCGGCGATGGTGGGAATGTCCGGCAGCAGCTGCGAGCGCTTCGGGCTGCCCACGGCGAGCGCCTTCACCTTGCCGTTTTTGGCATGCGGCATGACCGCGAGCACGCTGCCGAAGAGCAGCTGGATGCGGCCACCCACCATGTCGTTGAGGCCCGGACCTATGCCCTTGTAGGGGATGTGCTGGATGTTCAGCTTGCTGACGAATTTGAGCTGCTCCATGCCGATGTGGGCGGCCGAGCCGGTGCCCGAGGAGGCGTAGTTGAACTTGTCAGGGCGCGCCTGGACGTAGCTGACCAGTTCCTTCACCGAGGTGACCGGCAGTTCGGTGGAGACCGCCAGCACATAGGGCTGGGAGGTGAGCTGGACCACCGGGGAGAAGCCGGTGCGCACGTCGTAGGCGGTCTTGTTCACCAGCGCGGCGTTGACCACCGTGCTGTTGGCGGTGACCAGCAGGGTGTAGCCGTCGGCCGCGGCGCGGGCGACCATGTCCATGCCGAGGATGCCGCCGATGCCCGAGCCGTGGTTCTCGACGACGAAGCTGTGGCCCCAGCGTTCGCCCAGCCGGACGATCGCCAGGCGGGCGATGATGTCGGTGCCGCCGCCGGGCGAGGAGCCGATGATGATGCGCACCGGCTTGGCGGGATAGTTGCCGGGCAGTCCGGCGGGTTTCTGGGCCAGGGCCAGCGTTGGCACCAGCGTCATGCCGGACAGCAGGGCGATCAGCCCTGCGCGGAACATCGGGGTCTTCAGGCGTGGCATGCCCATCACTTCCTCCTTTGAACATGGTCCGGCCAGGCGTCCGTTCTGGTGACGGGCTTGCGGGCCGCTTTTTGCATCCGGCCGCGCGAGGTGCGCGGCCAGCCGATCGCCGCTCATTTCTTCTGGATGCGGCGTGCTTGTGGCAGGGCCATTTTAGGCCTGATGTGCGGGGCATCCAAGGTGTCCGGATCGGAAAGGCCGGAGAGGGGTTCCGCATTGTGATACGGATGACAGCGCAGAAAACAAGGCGCGATGCGTGGCCGGCGTCGCCCCTTGCGA
>CAIPGJ010000108.1 GCA_903864555.1 uncultured Pseudomonadota bacterium
ATCCACTTCATCTGCCCGCAACAGATCGACGAGGCGTTGATGTCCGGCGTCACCACCATGATCGGTGGCGGTACCGGGCCGGCCACCGGCACGTTTGCCACGACATGCACGCCGGGGCCGTGGCACATCCATTCCATGCTCGCCGCGGCCGACGCCTTCCCGATGAACCTCGGCTTTCTCGGCAAGGGCAACGCCTCGCTGCCGGGGCCCCTGGCCGAGCAGGTCGCCGCCGGCGCCATGGGCTTGAAGCTGCACGAAGACTGGGGCACCACGCCGGCCGCCATCGACAACTGCCTGACGGTGGCCGACGCGATGGACGTGCAGGTGGCGATCCATACCGACACGCTCAACGAATCCGGCTTCGTCGAAGCCACCATCGCCGCCTTCAAGGGCCGCAGCATCCACACCTTCCACACCGAGGGTGCGGGCGGCGGCCACGCGCCGGACATCATCCGTGTGTGCGGCGAGCAGAACGTGCTGCCGTCTTCGACCAACCCGACGCGCCCGTACACGGTGAACACGCTGGACGAGCATCTGGACATGCTGATGGTCTGCCACCACCTCGACCCGTCCATTGCCGAGGATGTGGCCTTCGCCGAGTCACGCATCCGCCGTGAAACGATTGCTGCCGAGGACATCCTGCACGATCTGGGCGCCTTCTCCATGCTGTCCTCGGATTCGCAGGCCATGGGCCGGGTGGGCGAGGTGATCATCCGCACCTGGCAGACCGCGCACAAGATGAAGGTGCAGCGAGGCGCACTGAAGGGCGACACCGCGCGCGCCGACAATGCGCGCGTCAAGCGCTACATCGCCAAGTACACCATCAACCCGGCGCGCACCCACGGCGTCGCCCATGAGGTGGGCTCCATCGAGATCGGCAAACTGGCCGACCTGGTGATCTGGAAGCCGGCCTTTTTCGGCGTCAAGCCTTCGCTCATCCTCAAGGGCGGCATGATCGCCGCGGCGGCCATGGGCGATCCCAATGCCTCCATCCCGACGCCGCAACCGGTGCATTACCGGCCCATGTTCGGCGCCTTCGGCGGGGCGCTGGCAACCTCGGTTACCTTCGTCTCGCAGGCGGCCCTGGAGAACCCCGTCGTCGCGGCGCTGGGCTTGCGCAAACCGCTGCTGGCGGTGTCCGGCTGCCGCACCGTGGCCAAGCGCGACATGGTGCACAATGACTACACGCCGCAGATCAGCGTCGACCCGGAAACCTATGTCGTCAAGGCCGACGGGCAGGTGCTGACTTGCGAGCCGGCGAAAGTGTTACCCATGGCGCAGCGCTACTTCCTGTTTTGATTGAAAAGGGATGAGCGCCATCCAGGGTGGGGGATTTGCAAGGGGGTGTGCTCCCTTGCTCGTACCCCAGTTGCCCATGGCGCAGCGCTACTTCTTGTTTTGATTGGAAAGGGATGAGCGCCATCCAGGATGGGGGATCTGCAAGGGGGTTTGCCCCCTTGCTCGTATGCTCTCCTTGCCCATGGCGCAGCGCCACTTCCTGTTCTGAGCAAGTCGTGCCGTGCCCGTTGTCGTGGCGCAGCGCTGCTTCCTGTTTCGGCTTGAGCATGAGGTGAGGCCTGCGCCCCCGTCATGCCGCAAAGGATTTCCATGATCGAAATACGCAAGAAACTCAAACTGTCCTCCGCAGCCAAGGCCGCCTATGGACTGCAGGTAAAGGCCCATCTGACCCTGCCCTTCGAGCTGCGGCAGAAATCGCGCCTGCGCGCCACGCTCGATGACAGCGGCGAGGAGGTCGGCCTGATGCTGCCGCGAGGCGAAGTGCTGCGTGGCGGTGATCTGGTGGTGGCCAGCGACGGTCGCATCATCGAGGTGAAGGCGCAACCCGAGCAGGTGCTGCATGTCACCTGCGACAGCGCCGAGGACCTGGCGCGTGCCGCCTATCATCTGGGCAACCGGCATGTGCCGGTCGAAGTGGGCGAGGGCTATCTGCGCCTTGCCGCCGACCATGTGCTCGAAGGCATGCTGAACCAGCTGGGCGCCTCGGTGGAAAGCCGTGATGCGCCCTTCGAACCCGAGGCCGGGGCCTATGGTGGCGCCGGCATGCACCAGCATGCCGATGAGCACGGCCATGGCGGCAGGATCCATGAGTATGGCGAACCGGCCCATGTGCACGGCCCGGGTTGCGGCCATGAGCACCATGACCATGGCGCGCAGGCCCAGGGTGGGCATGTCCATGGCCCCGACTGCGCGCATGACCACGAACACGACCACGAACACGACCACGAACACGACCACGACCACGACCACGACCACGACCACGGTCACGAACATGGGCACACCCACGCCAGCCATGCCAACCACGCCGGGCATGTGCATGGCCCGGACTGCGGTCACGACCACGCTCCCAAGGCGGCACCGGCCCTGGCGAGCATTCCCGTGCATGTGCATGTGCATGGTCCCCACTGCAATCATGGTGACCATGATCACCAGCATGGCCATCAGCAGGTGCCGGAAGCCGCGG
>CAIPGJ010000109.1 GCA_903864555.1 uncultured Pseudomonadota bacterium
CTCGACGCCCATGAAGAATTCGGCCCCCATGATGCTGCGCGGGGTCTTCGGTGCAAACCGCATCTCGACCACATCCCCCACGCCGAGCTCACTCAAGCTTCCGGTCAACAAGGCCAGCGCCTTGGTCGACCCGTTGGCCAGCGGGTCCGGAAAATCAATGGATGCGTATCGCCACCCATCGCGCTGCTCCGCGTTTGCCACCGCCAGGTCCACCAGCATGCCCTGGGCCACGCGCACATACACATGCTCGATTTGTCCGCGTGCAAGCAAGGGATCCTTGAGCGGCGGAAGCGTGATCTCCGCACCAGCGGGTGGAGCGCTTCCTCCCGTGCCGGATTCCACGGGCAAGTCGCGTGCAGAGGGTATGCCGGCACCGCTTGGCGGCAGGTTGTCGAAAAGGCTGGTAGTGCCACCTGCACCAAGTTTTGCCAGTACCCGGGATGCAGTGGGGCCAGTCAGCACGTCATCTGGTGCCCTGGATGCGACGCGGTCCAGGTAGACATAACCGGCAAGGCCGACAAAGGCGCATAGCCCTGCCACAAGCCCTTTTCGTCCAATCACCACGCCTCCCAGCCGGTGCTTCAGATTCCGAGCTGGAATTGTAACCTTGCTTTCCGTGCCGAACTGACTTGCAGAGATCAGTTATTCGGCGCAGTCATGCTGCTCTACTCTTGAGCAGTCGCTCCCGAGGACTTGACCAAAGCCGCCCACTTGACAATCTCGTTGCGCACATGGGTAGCCGCCGCTTCCGGTGAATTGCCCACCGGTTCTGCCCCCAGTTCTAGAAACTTCTGACGGATATCGCTGCGGTTGACGACCTTGACCAGTTCAGCATTGAGCCTGACCACAACCTCACGCGGGGTGCCCTTCGGCGCAGCGATGGCGAACCAGGACACTGCCTCGGCATTCCTGAAGCCCGATTCGGTCAGGGTGGGGACGTCCGGCAGCAGCGGAAAGCGTGAACTGCCCATGGTGGCGATGGCCCGGACCTTGCCGCTGCGGATATGTGGGAGGATGGCCGGCGGATTGTCCAGCATCATCTGTACCTGGCCCGAAAGCAGGTCCGTCGCCGCGGGCGCGGCACCCTTGTAGGCCACATGAACAATGTGGGTCCCGGTCTGGGTCTTGAACAGTTCCGCCGCCAGGTGGAAGGGAGTTCCGACACCGGCCGATGCATAGTTGAGCTTGCCGGGACTGCCCTGGGCCAGGGCCACGAATTCACGCACATTCTGGGCGGCTACCGAGGGGTTGACGACCATGACGATGGGCGAGGTAGCCAGGATGGATACGGGAATGAAATCGGTGCGCGGATCATAGGGCAGTTTCTTGAACAAACTGGCCTGTATGCCCAGCAGACTGGTGTTCCCCAGAAGCAAGGTGTAACCGTCAGGGGCTGCCTTGGCAACGTAGTCGGTGCCGGGAATGCCGGATGCCCCCGCTCGGTTGTCAACGAGGAATGGTAGCTTCAATTCATCGCCCAGGCTCTGGGCCACCAGGCGCGCAATGATGTCATTGGTTGCACCAGCGGCAAATGGCACCACGATGCGTGAGACCCGGCTTGGGTAATCCTGCGCCTGCACTACCGGCGCACCAGCCATCAGGGCTGCAATGAAGATTTTCCATATAGACAGGGTTCGCATGGGTATCCGAGGTAGAGGTCTTTGGAGGGACTGTATGGTACCAATTCCCGAAAATTTGTCAGTTGCCACAGGTGCACTACCATAGTGCCCTGAAAGACCCTTGATTTTTGGAGGCTTCAAAGCGTGTCGGACCACATTCATTTGACCGTCGCCGAAGCGACACAACTGGGCGAGCAAGCGTTGCTGGCCAGCGGCTTCGATGAGGAACAGGCGCCCATCATCACGGCCCACTTGGTGGATGCCATGTTGTGCGGTCTGCCCTTCGCCGGCCTGCCGCGCATCCTGACCATCAATGAGGATCCCCGAACCCACCTGCCGCGCACGCCCCTGCGTGTGGTGCACGAGACCAAGATCTCTGCCACTCTCGACGGGGGAAATAACGTTGGTTATTACACGGTACTCAAGGCCACTGAACTGGCCATACAAAAGGCTCGTGAGCACGGCATCGCAGTAGTCGGCCTGTACCGAAGCCACCTGAACGGGCGCAGTGCCTATTACATGGACAAGATCGCCAGGGCAGGCTTCGTCGGCATCCACACGACCAGCGGTCCTGCGGTGGTACTGCCGCAGGGCGGTCGCAAGCCGGCCTTTGGCACCAACCCCATCGCGTTCGGCTTTCCGATGGAAGAAGATCCTTTTGTGGTCGATTTCGGGACTGCAGCCATGATGCGTGGACACGTGATACTGCATTCGCGCACTGGTGCACCGCTACCGGAAGGTGTGGCACTGGACGGCGAGGGCAATCCGACCACCGACCCCAAGGCCGTGCTGGATGGCGGCGGCATCTTTACTTTCGGCGGGCATCGGAGTTCGGCCCTGTCGTTCGGCATCCAGGCGCTGGGCCTGCTCGCCGGCGGAGCCCGCCCAAGGGGCGTCGGCAAAGATTTCTCCTTCTTTTTTGTCGTGTTCGACCCGAATCTGTTGATGCCGGCGGAAGA
>CAIPGJ010000110.1 GCA_903864555.1 uncultured Pseudomonadota bacterium
AAGAATGTGCCACCCCGGAAATCAGCGAAGAACCTTGTCAAAGGGGGCCAACTCGTGAGCGCAGCGAACGAGCGGGGGGATTTTCTCCCGCTGCCTTTATCGTTCGCCCGTCATGACCGGATGCGGGCCCAGGCTTCATGCAATGTCGGCAAAAGGTCATGAGACCAGCCCGGCTGGCCAAAATCCCCCCGCTGGCCTGCGGCCAGTCGGCCCCCTTTGACAAGGGGGTTTACACCCTGACGATCACCCCGCGCCCCTCGCCACATCCACCACGGCGGCCGCCTTGGCCGCATCATCACCGCGCCAGGCCACATGCCCGTCCGGGCGCACCAGCACCAGCGGCGCGCCGTAGAGTTCGCGCACATCGGCTGAATCGATCCGCACCACAGTCAATGGCAGCTTCGCTTTCCCTGCGGCGGCCGTGAAGGCAGCCGACTGTTCCCCGGTACCGCCCTGCAACTGCAGCAGCACGAAGCTGCGGCCGAACAGATCGAGAGTGGAACGCGTCTTCGCAGCATCCAGCCAGGCATGCGGCGCGCGCGCGCCGGGACGCGCGGTCTGCACGTAGCGAGGCTGGTCCTGCGGCTCGGGTGATCCGTCGGGCACGATGACGGGCGAGCCTTCGTAGCGATAGCCCATCTGTATGCCGGAAGGTTCCCAGTAGCTGGCGCGCATGGCGGCGGTGAATTCGGCGCTGATCTTGCAACGGGTCTGCTCGCCCTCTTCGGTGTCATCGAGGATGGCGGCGCAGTTCTTCGGCGAGGTGAGCACCTTGAAGTTATCGGTGGACGAAGCGGCATTGCGGATGGCCACGGGCTTGCGCTCGAACTCGTAGGTGTCGAGCAGCTTGGCACCACCCCAGCCCTGCACCATGGCCTGCAGCTTCCAGCCCAGGTCGACCGCATCACCCACGCCGGTGTTCATGCCCATGCCGCCGGTGGGCGACATGGCATGCACGGCGTCACCCGCCAGCAGCACGCGGCCGGACTGGAAATGCCCGGCGATCTGCTCGCGGCGGCGCCAGGGCAGCATGGCCACCACGTCGAACGCGGCATCGCGACCCAGCGCGCGACGCATCCACAGCTTGGCATCGAAATTGTCCAGATCGAGCTTGTCCTCGGTGCCCAGCACGGTGAGGCGCCACAGGTCGCGCCCGTCGACGGTGGTGAGATTGCCCCAGGTGCCTTCAGGGCCGAGGAAGATGAAGCGCTCGGCGGCGCCGTAATGGCAATGCTTCAGAAAATCGGGGATGCGCACCGTGACCCCGAGCGAGTAGCTCAGCCTGGGTTTGCCGGTCATGCCGATGCCCAGCGCGTCACGCACGCCGCTCATCACGCCATCGCAGGCCACCAGGTACTGCGCCTGCACCGTCACCACCCGGTCGGCATGGATGTCGCGAACCTGGGCTTCGACATGGTCACCCGCATCGCGGAAGGATTCGAGCTTCCAGCGGTGCTGCAGTGTTGCCGCCGGCTGGCGCGCCACCGCCTGCTCCAGGATGGGTTGCAGCCAGTGCTGCGGGCAGCGCTGCTTTTTCTCCGGCGAATAGGCGGGCAGCGGCATATCGCGCAGGCAGGCATGTTCTTCGATGTGTAGCGGCGGCTTCTTCACATCGGTGCAGATGACGCGCGACATGCGGAAGTCATCCGGGAAACCGGCCTCGCGCACGGCGCGGGCAATGCCCCAGCGGCGGAAAAACTCCATGGTGCGCACGGCAATGTGGCCGATCTTGGAATGCTCCAGGCGGCCATCGGTCTCCTCGATGAGCAGGCAGTCGATGCCGCGCCAGCCAAGGTCGAGGGCCAGGGCCAGGCCGACCGGGCCGGCGCCGACGATGAGGATGGGTGTCTTGAGTGGATCGGCCATGAGGGTCTGGGTGACAGTGCGGATGAGGGAAGGGAGCAGTCAACGGTAGCATCGCCACCCGCTGCGGGCAACCGCGTCGATCAAACCGCGTTGATGAAGCTGCGCACCGGAGCGAACCCAAACCACACGCCGTGCCTGCGCACTGCCACTGACTGGCGC
>CAIPGJ010000111.1 GCA_903864555.1 uncultured Pseudomonadota bacterium
ATCTTCTGGCGGGTGGCCGGATCCTTGAGGCTGGCTGCAGTGGCCTGGTAGACGCGGTCGATGATGGCGGGCGAAGTGCCTGCCGGGGCGAGCCAGCCCATCCAGGTGCTGGACTCATACCCGGGCACCGTTGCCGAAACCAGCGGCAGCTTGGGGAAGAGTTCGGACGGCACCTGTGTGCCCACGGCGATCACGCGAACCGCGCCGCTGCGCACCTGGGGGTCATCAGGCAGCACCAGGTTGAGCATCATCTGCACACGCCCCTGGGAGAGGTCGGTCATGGCCGGTGCCGTTCCCTTGTAGGCGATGTGGGTCATCTTGACGCCGGTACGCGTGGCAAACAGTTCACCGCTCAGGTGGGCAAAACTGCCCACGCCGGTGGAGGCGTAATTGATGGCGCCCGGGTCCTTGCGCGCGAGGTCGATCAGTTCCTTCACCGAATTGACGGGAAAATCCTTGGCGACCATGAGGAAGGCCGGGCTGGAGCTGATCTGGGTGATGGGCGCGAAGTCCTTCAGCGCGTTGTAGCTGATGTTGGTCATCAGGTGGGGGTTGATGACCATGGTGCCCGGCGTGCCGGCCATCAGGGTGTAACCATCCGGTGCAGCCTTGGCGACCTGCCCGCCACCGATCACGCCGCCCGCTCCGGCCACGTTCTCGACCACGAAGGTCTGGCCCAGGCGCTTGCGCAGTTCCTCGGCAATGATGCGCGACATCAGGTCGGTGCCGCCGCCGGTGGCAAAGGGCACCACCACGCGCACCGGCTTGGCCGGCCAGGCCTGGGCCTGGGCCTGTGCCGTGCCTGCAGCGGCCAGGCCGAACAAGGCGGCTGCCGCGGCGGTCAGGACGCGGGACTGCGGTGCAACACCCCGGCGCTTCTCGGGATTCAATGACATACATTCTCCTTTGGTGTTCAGGATCGGCCGGTCATGCTGCCGGCTCGACAAGGCTTTCGTACTGGTGGCCGGCGCACCCGAAAAACCCGGATCAAGGCGCGCCCGGCGATGCCAGGGCGCCTAGTCTACCGTGGCGCCGGTCTCTTTCACCACCCGCGTCCACTTCACGATTTCATTGCGGATGAAGGCCTCGAATTCGCGGGGACTGTTACCCACCGGTTCGGCGCCTTCACGGGCCAGCCGCTCCTTCACGTCCGGCTCCTTGAGCGCCTTGACCAGAACGGCATTGAGGCGCGCCACCACCGGCGCCGGCGTGCCGCCCGGTGCCACCAGCCCCGCCCAGTTGATGGATTCGTAGCCCGGCAAAGTTTCGGCGACTGTCGGCACATCGGGCATCAGCGTGCTGCGTGCCGGCGTGGTCACGGCGATGGGACGCAGGCGCCCGGCCTTCAGCAGTGGCTGCGCGGCAATCACGGTGCTCAGCATCACATCCACCCGGCCCCCGGCCACATCAGCCAGTGCCGGTGCGCCACCCTTGTAGGGCACGTGCGTCATCTTCGCCGCCTGCAGGCCCAGCAATTCCATGCCCAGCTGGTTGATGCTGCCATTGCCGGCGGAACCGAAGGTGAGCTTGCCCTGGCTCTTCTTCGCCAGTTCGATCAGGTCCTTCATGGTGCGGATGGGCAGGTCGGGGTTGGACACGATGATCATCGCGGTGGAGGCAAACAGCGAGATGGGCGCGAAATCCTTCTGCGTGTTGTAGGGCAGCGTGCGCAGGCCGGTGGCGTTGATCACAAAGGCGGGCGTGGTGAGCAGCAGGGTGTAGCCATCGGGCGGGGCTTTGGCCACGATTTCCGTCCCCACCACCGCACCGCCGCCGGCGCGGTTGTCGACGATGGTCTGCTGCCCCAGCGACTCACCCAGTTTCTGCCCGACCAGGCGGCCGAACATGTCGGCGGCAGCCCCCGGCGCAAACGGCACGATGAGGCGGATGCTTTTCTCCGGCCATGCGGCATCGGCCGCCGTGGCCGGTTGCGCTGCCGGAAAGAGGCCAGCGAGGGCCGCCATTGTCATTGTCACTGCATATCGCGCTGCTGCTTGTTTCGCCACGTGCATGTCCTGCTCCTCTGTTACTGCAGTAACCATGAAAAGGCTTACTCCGCCTTGATGCCGGCGTGCTTGACGACCTCGGACCACTTGGTGAGTTCTGATTTCACATACTCGGTAAATTGCTCGGGGCTGCTGGCCACCACTTCCCCGCCTTCGGCCGTGAACACCTTGCTGACATCGGGATGCTTCAGCGCCCTGCCCGTTTCCTGGGCAATGCTGCGGACCAGCGCCGGCGGGGTACCACCGGCGACGAACACGCCGAACCAGACCGAGGCTTCGAAACCCGGAAAACCGGACTCCGCCACGGTGGGCAGGTCGGGCAGCATCTTCACCCGCTGCCGGCTGGTGATGGCCAGGGGTTGCAGCTTGCCCGACTTCACGAAGGGCAAGGCGGCCATGGCATTGGAAAAAGCCACCTCCACCTGCCCGCCCACCAGATCGTTCAGCGCGGCGATCGAACCTTTGTAGGGGATGTGGGCGATCTGGGTGCCGGCCATCTTGTTCAGCAGCTCGCAGGTGAGGTGATTGCCTGAGCCGATGCCGGCCGAGGCGCAATGCAGCGCCCCGGGTTTGGCCCTGGCCAGGACCAGCATGTCCTTGAAGTTCTTCGCGGGCAGCGACGGATGCGCCGTCAGCATGTAGGGCTGCGAGCTGATCTGCGTCACCGGCAGCAGGTCAGTCGCCGTGTTGTAGGGCAGCTTCTGATAGACGAAGGGATTGACCACGATCTGCGAGGTGCCAATCAGCAGGGTGTGTCCATCCGGCGGCGACTTGGCCACCACTTCGGTGCCGATGATGGTGCCGGCGCCGGCGCGGTTCTCGACGATCACCGTCTGGCCGGACTGTTCCGTGAGTTTCTGCGCGATCAGGCGTCCGGCGATGTCCACCGGACCACTGGGCGGAAAGGGCACGACGATGCGTGCCGCTTTGGTCGGAAAGCCCTGGCCCCAGGCACTGCCTGCCAGCAGGGCGAGAACACTACCGGCCCATGCCAGGCCGGCCCTGCTTTGTTTATTGGTGCGACTCATGTACCGCCTCCTTGGTGGCTGCCGGACATCTCTGGTGTGTGGTGGTGCTGATTTTGTGCTGAGGCCCGGCAGGATTGAATCGATTCAGGTGATTTCACGGGTGACCGACCTGGTATTGCCGAAACTCTGCACATAGGCCGAATGCGTGCCCGGACCGCCGGCCACCAGGATACCCAGCTCGGCCGGACTGGCGCAGGCGGGCAGCAGGGTGTCGCGGGTGACCACGCCCAGTTCGGCGCGGCGCGAGTGCGTGGCCTGCTCGAAGTCGATGCCGGCCATCATGCTCGCCGGCATCTTCGAGGCCTCCCACAGCAGCCGCTTGGCCTCGGCCTTGCTGAGGCCACCGCCCTTGAGGATGTCGGCGTACTCCGGGCACAACACCACCCAGGGCTGGCCGCAGGTGCGGTAGTCATTGCCGGCCGGGCGCGGCATGGATTGGCCAAACACGCGCACCACTTCATCGACGATCTTGGAGCGGGTGTTCATGTTGACGATGCCTTCGGCGCCGACCACGGTCACGGCATTCTGGTCCGCGCGCATGCCGCGCTCCACATGCAGCGGCTCCCAGGGGCTGTCGGCCTCGTTCTCGGCGCAGCAGAAGGAGTACTTGCCCGGATAGCCATGCGTGGCGCGATCCATCTCGCCGGGCATGGCGCGACCGATGTTCTGCAGCACCAGCCGCAACGCCCGCCCCATGGTGGCATTGGCCCAGTTGCCCTGCCCCAGGCAGTTGGCGCCGCTGTTCATGCCCAGCTGCTTGGCAATGGGCCCATTGACGATCAGCCACACCGCCACCGGGTTGGTGGTGGCCTGTATGCCCTGCAGGTTGAACTTCGGGTCGGTCACCGCATCCACAGCAGCGATCAGCACCGGCAGGTACTCCGGATCGCAGCCGGCCATCACGGCATTGATGGCGATGCGCTCGACCGTGGCCGCGCCATAACCGGGCGCCACCAGGCCGATCACCTCGGCCGGGTCACGCCGCGTCGCACGCAGCATGCGTTCCACCCGCGCGCGCGTGGGCGGCACCACGGGAAAGCCATCGGTCCAGCGCTGCTGGCGAAAATGCAGATTGACCGCATCCAGGTCATCGGCCAGTTCGATCAGGCCTGCCCGCTGGCTGGCCGCGATGGCATTGCCCCTGGGCGCTGCCGCGGGGGACACCAGGTGCAGGATATTCTCCGCGCACTGGATCGCCAGCTCGCGGATGCCCTCGCGCTTGATGGCGCCGAAGGGATGCGGCACGATGGCCAGCGGCATCTCGGGAAAAGCGAGGCCGCGTGCCTGGGCACGACCCAGCGATTCAAAAGCCGTGGACACCACCGAGGCGGTGGCCAGACCGCGCTTGGCGGCTTCTGCGCTGTCGTGGACACTCCACGACGTGCAGGACCCTCAGTCGCCCGACCCGGTGATGACCAGGTCGCACTTGTCCAGCAGCTCCTGCATCACCGCATCGCCGGCCGGCACCGAGGCCTGGCGCTTCTTGAAGATCAAAGTCCCAGCCGCGCCATGGCGGGTCTTGAACACCTCGGCCAGGTCTTCGATCAGATAGTCGAAATTGGGCTTGGTATTGTCGATGAAGCCCACCACCTTGCCTTTCACATCGGCAAGCGTGCGGTACTTCTGGACGTCGCCGTCGCGATAGGGGGCGATCGGATCGTAGACGGACATACGTGCGGGCATTGCCACTGCTCCTCTATTTCTGCCATTTTCGCCGGACTGCCTGTACAGGCTCATCCCGGCGCGTTGGCCTTCTTCGGATTGAACTGACCATCGCTTAAGGATGCCTTCAAGACAAGGGGAAATCCACGCTCCATCATAGACCAAGCCCCGGAACAATCTGACACGCGACAGCTGAAAGCGCCTTTTCCCCGCAACGACAGAAATGATAGTTTGTCATCAGGGTGGAAGATTGCATCTTTATTGACAGGATCGCAACGGTTACGATGCCGCAACACCACCGGGTAGCAACTGCCAGATCCCGGGAGAAAAGGAGCCAAGGATGGATTGCATTTACGAAGTCTTCGCCATCAAATATGCAACCCGAAGCGCACGTCGGGCCGACAACTTTGTGGGCGGTGATCCGCACGATGCGCCCATGCCGATGGCCTACTACGTCTGGCTGATCCGGAATTCCGAGCGCACTTTTGTGGTTGATACCGGGTTCTCCCGCGAGATGGCTGCCAGGCGCAAGCGCACCTATCTGCGCACACCCGCTGAGGGTCTCGCGCTGCTGGGAGTGGATGCACGGCAGGTTCAGGAAGTCATCCTTACCCACCTGCACTATGACCACGTGGGCACCTTCCAGGACTTCCCCGCGGCCCGCTTCCACCTGCAGGACGATGAAATGCAATATGCAACCGGGCGCCATATGCGCCACGCCCGATTTAATCATGGGTATGAAGTGGAAGACGTGGTCGGCATGGTTCGCCTCGCCTACAAGGACCGGGTCAGCTTCCACAAGGGCGACGCAGTGATTGCGCCCAACGTGAGTCTGCACCGCATCGGCGGGCACACCCATGGACTGCAATGCGTGCGGGTGATGACGCGCCGTGGATGGCTGGTTCTGGCATCGGATGCCAGCCATTACTACGAGCACATGGAAACCAACCGGTGTTTCCCGACCAGCTTTCATCTCGGCGAGATGGTTGAGGGCTACACGACCCTCAACGCATTGGCGGAATCGCCCCGACATATCATCCCGGGTCATGATCCACTGGTGATGTCCCGATATCCCAGCCCCAGTCCGGCGCTGGAAGGAATCGCCGTGCAATTGCATGTGGAACCTGCGGCCGATCAGCCTGCGCATCCAGGCGGGGCCGCCCACTGATGATGAGACGGCAGATTCACTGCTCACTGCCGCGGTTGCGCACGGAAGGCGGTTTGTTTCACAGGTAGACTATGCGAAAGGATTTAGAGTGCCTAACAATGCGAGGGGACACATCCCCTCGCGCTCCCCAAAGTCAGAGCGCCTAACGGCAATTCTGTTAGGCGCCCTTATCCAGAATTCGATGCCGGATGAGGATCCGAGACAAGTCGATGAGTTTGATGCAGAAGCACTGGAAGAACACCAGATCCACAAGAACCAATCGTCCAATAAAGGAGGAAACCATGGCTACGCAGCACCTCAGACTGTCCGCCTGTTTCATGCTTGCCCTGTCCGCCGCTTCCGCACAGGTATCGCATGCACAGTCGTATCCCAGCAAACCGGTACGATGGATCAGCACCTACGCCGCCGGAGGTCCGGTCGATCTCACGGCCCGTCCTGTGGCCCAGACGCTGAGCGGTATCCTGGGGCAACAGGTGATCATTGAGCACCGCCCCGGCGCCAATGGCAATATCGGCGGCCTGGCCGTAGTCAAGTCTGCGCCGGACGGCTACACCATCCTCGTGACCTCCACCAGTCAGCTGACGATCAATCCGAGCCTGTATCCGGTGATGCCCTTTGATACGGAAAAAGATCTTGCGCCAGTCACGCTGATCTCGATGACCCCGACGGTCATGATCACCCACCCCTCGGTCAAGGTGAACTCTGTCAGGGAACTGCTGGCGTTTGCTCGCGCCAACCCCGGAAAGCTCCGGTACGCATCTGCCGGCAATGGAAGCATCAATCACCTGTCGACCGAACTGCTGAAGCTGATCGAGAAGATCGATCTGGTCCATATTCCCTACAAGGGCGGCGGACCTGCGCTTACCGCCGTTGTGGCAGGCGAGGTGGACATGATGATCATCAGCCTGCCTACAACGATTCCCTTCGTCAAGGATGGTCGAATCCGCGCTTTGGGCGTCAGTGCCGGGGCGCGTCAGCGCTCCTTCCCGGATGTGCCAACCATGACAGAAGCCGGCGTGGCCGGATTCGAGTCGGCGGCGGGTATCGGACTGCTTGCGCCGGCGGCCACCCCCAGGGCTTTGATCACCCAGCTTCAGACCAGCACGGTGAAGGCCATGAACACGCCTGAAACAAGAAATCTGTTGCTGGCCAGCGGCGTTGAGCTGATTGGCAGCACCCCTGAGGAATTCACCAGGCTCATCAAGTCGGAATCCGCCCGGTGGGACAAGGTTGTGAAGGCAGGCAATATCAAGCTCGACTGAGAAGGCGCATGACTGGCACCGGCGCGTTTTTTCGTCCGCAAGGCGCTCAATCACGTGACGGGCCCGCTGGTCGACCGCCGTTGCCTCGAACGCCTTGAGCGCCTAGTCCTTAAAGCCGTCAGCATGGCTACGCAGCGAACCATCGATACGGGAGACGGAAAACCTCTTCGCAGAGCTGCTCCCCTATCAGTTACCTACCTGCAAGGTGCAGGGTATTTTCAGCCTGCACCTGCGGACGAGCCTTTCGAACTTCCGGAGCACACACTCAAGTGAAATCCAGCCTTTCCTCCCTTTTTTCGCCACGTTCCATTGCGGTCATCGGGGCCACCGACGAAATCTCGCGAGCCGGAGGTCGCGCACTCGCCATTCTCAAAATGGCGGGATATCAAGGTGCAATCTACCCGGTCCACCCGACACGCACGACCATCCAGGGGCTTCCCGCCTATCCATCCCTTTCGGCACTCCCCGCCCCGGCAGACCTCGCCGTCATCTCGCTTGCGCCGGAACGCGTCGTTGACGCCATCAGGGAATGCGTCAGCAACGGCGTGGGGGCTGCGACTGTCTTTGCGGATGGCTTCACTTCCACCATGAGGGAAGCGCTGGAGACCATCCTGAGGGACGCCAGCGCAGCAAGCGGATTGCGGATGCTCGGTCCGAATACCATCGGCTTCAGGGCGCTTGCCGACAACGTCTACGGAACCTTTGCCGGAGACATCGAATTGGGAACCTTGGTTGGTCCCACCGCATTCATCGCGCAAAGTGGTGGCATGAGCACCTATTTCGGATCCACCTGCCTGGCCACTCGCGGCATCGGGACCCGCTATCTGATCGATACCGGCAATGAGTTTGATATTGCTGCAGCAGACTGCATCGAGCACATCGCCAACGACCCGGAGGTCAATGCCATTGCACTGATGGCCGAGAGCGCCAAGGACGGCAGAAGGCTGACCGACGCGATCCGGCTGGCCGTGGGCCGGGGCAAGACTGTCGTGGCACTCAAGATGGCCCGCAGCGTTGCCGGACTGGCTCAGGCGGCCTCCCACACCGGCGCCCTGGCCGGAAAGGGAGAGCTGTTCGACTCCGAGCTGCGTGCGGCGGGGGCCTGTGTCGTGGCCAGTGAGACGGAGTTGCTCGACGCCATGGCCATTGCGGGCCTGAAGCGCATCCCGGCCGGACGGGGCGTGGGAATCGTCACCTCTTCGGGTGGTTTTGGCATTCTTGCCCTGGATGCCGCGGAGCGGGCGGGAATGCTGGTTCCAGCACCTGCGTTGGCGGCCAGCGAAGCGGAAAGGCAGGAGATCAAGGGCGGGAAATTTGCAAACCCGTTTGATTTCTCCTCCAGTCTTTCGGCCGGACCGAAGGCGGCCGAAACGGCACTCAACTGGATCCTCTCGCAACCCAACATCGACTGCGTGGTCGCCTTTCATTTCTATTCGGCAATGCGCGTCGATCGCCAGGAATCGCTTTTCAGGCAGCTGAGTACCGCTGCAAAGAGCACGACCAAACCCATCTTTGTCTGCGGCGTCGCGCCAGCCGATTTTGCAGCCCGCTTGCATGACGTTGGGGTAGTTTTCTTCGAGGATCCATCCCGCCTCATGAAGGCGCTGTCGACTCTGGTTCCCATGACGCAGGCCGTTGCGGTAGCGCCTGCCTTGCAAGGCATGACCGGGGAGCCAATGCCCATTGCCGGGGCTGCTGCCCGTCAGCGACTGCAACATCTGCGAAACCTGCCCCAGGTGCCCAGCCATGCCGTAGCAAGCTCGGTGGAAGCACGGACTCTCCAGCAACAGCTGGGGTGCAAGGTCATTCTCAAGGTTGAAAGTGACGCCCATGCTCACAAGTCCGATTACGGTCTGGTTGAAGGTCCGCTGGCACCGCATGAACTGGAAACGGCTTTCTCCAGACTCGAGGCGGCACGGCGTGCCTGTGGCGCCCAGGACGCGCCCATGGTGCTTCAGCCATTCGAGCGGGGCGTTGAACTGGCATTGGGCGCTTACCACGACCCGATATTCGGCCCTTCCGTGATGGTCGCAGTTGGCGGGATTTTTTTGGAGATCCTGAATGACGCAGCCTTCGCCGCCGCTCCCATCGACCGGGAACGGGCCCGACAGATGATTCTTTCTCTCAAAGGCGCCCCCCTGCTCCTGGGCGCTCGCGGGAGGCCCCTGGCGGACATTGACGCCGCGGCAGCTGCGCTGTGCGACCTTGCCGATTTCATCGTCACGAACACAGACGAGATTCAGGAGGTGGACATCAATCCACTCATCGTGAAAGACCAGGGCCATGGCGTCATTGCAGTGGATGCCCTGTTGATTCCCCGGCACGTCCAGTCCCGTCCGCTGACTACAGGCCAGGCATGAGCGCAAGGCTGAAGGACGCAAGCGAAGCACAGGGCGGGCGTCTGCACCCATGGCATTACGAGGCCGACATTGTGGTTATCGGCTATGGCGGGGCGGGCTCTGCGGCAGCCATTGCTGCGCATGACTCCGGCCACAGTGTCCTGGTATTGGAGAAGGCGCCTTTCGGCGGTGGCAATACCGGCTGCTGCGGCGGCGGCATGCGTATCCCCAAGGAGGCAGCCAAGGCGCTCGATTACTACCGCGCACTCACCCAGGGTACAGTCGAGGACGAATCACTCCGGGCCATGGCCAGGGCCATCCATGCACTTCCCGCCCGAATGGAGTCCTGGGGCGCCGAACTCGAGTGGATCAAGCGCGGGCTGGATTACCCCGGCTTGCCTGGTGCTGAAACCTTTGGCGAAGTGGTGAGCATCTCGAGAACCAAGGAGGAGAAGGCGCGTCAGGCAGGCGGCCCCATCTTCGCAGTTCGCGGCGATGGACTGTTCGCCTTTCTGGATGGCCAGGTAAAGAAGCGAAGCATCAAGGTCCTTTTCAATTCTCCTGCCCAATCGCTGGTGCAGGATCCGGATACGAAGGAAATCCTTGGCGTCCGTGCATTGGAGAACGGCAGCACCAACGTGCTCGTCAAGGCACGCAAGGCCGTCATCCTCTGCTCCGGGGGCTTCCAGAACAACCGTGAAATGCTGATCAATTACCTGCCCTACATGTCCGCCTTGCCAACGACGCCCTATGGCACTCCCTACAGCACCGGTGACGGCATCCACATGGCGAGTGAAGTTGGCGCAAAGCTCTGGCACATGAGCGGCGTGGAGCTGGGTCAGTTCGCCCCGCGCATCCCGAGCGAGAAATATGGCCTTGGCTTTCGCCTGGAGAAGTCCTTGCGCCCGCAAAGCCAGGTCATCTACGTGAACAAATCCGGTCACCGCTTCATGGACGAATCAGTGCTGCTCAGTCATCGCAAGGATCTCTTTCCGGTGCAGATTTTCGATCAGGAGAAAGCCACCTATCCCAACATTCCCTTCTTCATGATCTTCGATGACGCTTATCGGGCCCCTCGCCCGATCGTCGGAGGCCACATGGGATGGTGGTGGGTGCACAAGGTCTACCAATGGAGCGAGGACAACAGTGCCGAGGTGAATCTCGGCTGGATCACCCAAGCCGACACCATTGCCGAACTGGCCTTGAAGATGGGGCTGGATGCCGACGGCCTGGAGCAATCCGTGCATGAGTACAACCGCAGTTGCGAAAGCGGGCTCGATTCGGCCTTTGGACGCTCCAGGACGTCGATGGCACCATTGCTCAAGCCGCCCTTCTACGCCACCGAATTGTGTGAGCCCATCATCAACACCCAGGGTGGTCCCAAACACAATGCGCACGCCCAGGTTCTCGATCGGCATGACCACCCCATCAAGCGGCTGTATGCCGCAGGTGAGCTGGGGTCTTTCTTCTATCCACTGTACGAGAGTGCATCCAATGTTCCGGAAGCGTTGGCTTTCGGCATCATCGCCGCGGAGCACGCCGTCCGGCTGGAAAGCTGGAGCTAGTCAAAGCACAGTGGTCCAAACAACAGCACACACTCATCAATCCCAGGAGGATCCAATGAATTCAACGCGTCTTGCAAGCGCCGCCATCGTGGCCTGCCTCTCTTCAATGCTGGCATCCACGGCCTGTGCAGCTGACTGGCCGACAAAACCGATCAGGCTGATCGTTCCCTATGAACCCGGTGGCCCCACCGATGCCAGTGCCCGTGCCATCAATACCAAGGTGGGGAACGCCCTGGGACAGCCGGTCCTGATCGAAAACCGGCCGGGTGCCGGCAGCATCGTCGGCTCGGAACTGGTGGCGAAGGCGCCTCCTGACGGTCAGACGATCCTGCTGTTCACGGCAGCCAACACCATGAACATCACTCTGATTCCGAACCTCCCCTATGACATGGTGAAGGATTTCGCCCCGATCACCATGCTGGTGCGCCTACCCAGCATCGTGGTCGTCCACCCATCGCTGCCCGCACGTTCAGTGGGTGAGCTCATCGCCTATGCAAGGGCCAATCCCGGCAAGCTGAGTTATGCATCCGCCGGCACCGGAACCCCGATGCACCTCGCCGGCGAACTGCTGAAGAGCATGGCGAATCTGGATATCGTGCATGTGCCCTACAAGGGCTCCGCGCCTGCGCTGACCGATCTCATGACAGGGAGAGTCGAGCTCTCGCTGATTGGCTCCAGTCCGGCGCTTCTCTCACTCATCCAGGCCGGCAAGCTGCGCGCCATCGCCACCACCAATGAATCCCGCTCCCCCTTGTTGCCGGACCTTCCCACAGTGAGCGAATCGGGTCTGGCCGGATTCCAGTCTGAAGGCTGGCATGGCCTTGCCGCCCCGGCCCGCACCCCGCGCGCGGTGATCAATCGCCTGTACAAGGAAATTGACACCGTGCTGAAGGATCCGGAAACCAAAGCCACGCTGCTCAAGAACGGCGCCGACCCGGCCGGGATGCCACCGGATGAGTTCTCGAGAATCATCCAGTCGGAGATCCAGAAATGGGCCAAGGTCGTCCAGGCAAGCAAGCTGACCGCCAACTGATCCTGCGACAGCACAGCATCTGACTTCGATCGAGAGCATCATTCATGACTGAAATGCAGGATCACATGGAAGCCCTGACAGGCAGCGTGGAAGCCTTCCTTGCCAAAGGCTCACACCGGCAGCGCAGCCGCAGCCAGCGAGGCCGGCTGCCGGGCTATGACCGGCAGTTCTGGCGCGAATTGAGTGCCATGGGACTGCTCGGCATTCTGATTCCCGAG
>CAIPGJ010000112.1 GCA_903864555.1 uncultured Pseudomonadota bacterium
CAACCCCGAACACTTCGCCGTGGCGCTCGCTTACGACCCATCCAAGGATGGTGCGCCCATTTTGCTGGCAAAGGGAATTGACACGCTGGCATTCAGGATCATCGAGGAGGCAAAAAAATCCGGCGTGCACACCATGCCCGCCCCGCCACTCGCCCGGGCACTTTATTTCACGACAAAAATCGACCACCCGATCCCGGAGGAGCTCTATTACGTCGTGGCAAAAGTCATCGCCTATGTGTTCAGCCTCAGCAGTTTCCAGCCCGGCATGGGGGCGATCGTCCGGCCCAAGCTGGAGATACCCAAGGCGATGCGCTTTGACAGCAATGGGCAACTGGAGGCCGGAGGCCTCAACTCATGAACCGCCTCGACGACGACAAACCGCCGATCTCGGACGACGAAGACGACCTGTTTTTTCGCGCCGAAGACCGCAACACCTGCGAGCAGTTATGCGCGCAGATTGTCGCCGACGGGATGAGTCTTGCCATTATCGGTTCAAACCAGGCTTGTTCCCACCACTACTGCCGCATGGTCATCAAGCGGCTGTCTGCATTCACCGAAGTGCGCCTGGAAATCCATTCCCCGGAGAACACCGAGGATTTGCTCGACCGTTTTAATGCAATCCTGGCTTCGATGTCAATGACCGAAGCCATGGCAGGACGCAGCTCGTCCTCACCATTGCGCATTCTCATATCAAGCGGCAGCGAAGCGACCAGTCCGGCCGAGTGGCGGCTCCTGGCGCGACTGGTGAGCGGCTTCCCGGGAGCAAACACACAACTTATTTTGCTGCAGACTACCGATAGCGATTCGCCGCAAGAAAAGCCGGTTGAGTTTTTTGGCAAGCGGCTGCTGCGCTGGGACATAGCAGCGCCGTCAAAAGACGAGGCCCTGGCCTTGCTGACGGCAGCCCAGCCACTGGGACGGGAACATGCGGTAATGACATTGCTTCAAACGACTGCGCCAGAGCTTCTTGAAGAACCGTTTTGGGATGTACTTCTAAATCAAAGCGACTTGCCCCGCCAAGCCCCGCGGCAGGAGATCTCCTCCGGCAATGATCATCCGCCGGCAGCCGTAGAGAAAAGCGCACGCCGCACCCTGCCCGCCCTGCTCACGCGCATTGTCGTGGCGGTCACCCTGGTCAGTTTTGGCCTGGTGGTGATGGCGCTACTATTCCCACAACAGACCGAAACAGTGCTCTCCAGCCTCGGCGCGTATGCACCACAGGCCGCCAGCCCCGTCGCAGTTGAGCCGGTCGCAGCCCCCCCCGCCCCGCCCGCCCCCTCCTCGCTTGCGACCGCGCCGAGCGTGCCCACCCCCACTATCCCTGAACCGGCGGCCCCTGCAGACATTGCACCAAGGATCGCTACAGAACTTGCGCCGCCACCTGGCGAGGCAAGGCTGACACCTCCCGCCCCCCCACCGCCGGTGGCGACATCAAACACTGAGCCGATTGCCAAGCCACTGCCGCCACTCGTACTCCAGGACAAGGCCGGCGCGACCAATACACCCAGGCAAGCGGAGGCCGCCAAAACCGTAGTGCAAGCCATCGAGCCACCATCGCTGTCGGCCCTGCGCGCCAACGCCCAGACGGTCAGGGCAACCCCAAAACTGCATATTTTTGTCCAGCATGTCGCGCTAGACAGCTACAGCGAAGCCCAAAACTGGCAAAAAGCCAGACCGGCCCTGGCGGGCAGTTTGATCGTTTCGATCGCCACCGCCCAAGGCAAGCAGATCAAA
>CAIPGJ010000113.1 GCA_903864555.1 uncultured Pseudomonadota bacterium
GAACAAGCAGTACTACACCTATGCAATCCGGAATGGGGCGGGGAACTCCTTCAACGCCTATCCTCAGGCCGGCCGGCATTTCCTGGCAACACTCCAGGTGCGCTTGCCCTGATTTCGGACGTGAGCACATTTCGCAGGCAAGCCCTTTCTGTTAATGTGCCCGCCATGCTCTCCGGTCCTCCAGACAGCCTAGACCTCTCCCAGATCAGACGTGCTTTGGTTATAAAGCTGCGTCATCATGGGGATGTCCTGCTCACCTCCCCAGTTTTCTCGGTGCTTAAATCGCGCGCCCCACATATCGAAATCGATGCCCTCGTTTATGCTGATACGCGCGAGATGCTTTCGCTTCATCCATCGATTTCAGAAATTCATTGCATAGACAGGAAGTGGAAAAGCCTCGGCTTGGCGACCCGTATGCGCAATGAGTTGCAAGTGTTGTCTGGCTTGCGAACGAGAAAATATGATCTTCTGATTCATCTTTCGGAGCACAGCCGGGGTGCATGGCTTGCACGTTTTCTGCAATGCAGGTTCTCTGTGGCCCCGGCGTATAGAAACAAGCCCTCTTTCTGGAAGAAGAGTTTTTCGCATCGTTATGCATTGCCTTTGAATGCGCGTCGGCACGCAGTGGATCTAAATCTAGATGCTCTACGCCGGATTGGTATCCAGCCTGAGCGAGCCGAGTGCCGGTTGTGCCTCAAGGCAGGTACGGATGCAGAGGAATTTGTCAGGGATACGTTGCGTGCACACGGGATTCAGCCTGGAGCCTATGTTCATCTACATCCGACGTCGCGCTGGCAATTCAAGAGTTGGCCAGCAGAGAAAGTGGCTGAATTGATTGATGCGTTGACAGCCCGTGGCGAACGCGTTGTCGTGAGTGCTGCGCCGGCACCGGAGGAGCGTTTGTTTGTTGAGGCAGTATTGTCCAAGGCTTTGCGTCCCCCCGTGGATCTGTCTGGTCAGCTTTCCTTGAAAGGTGTTGCTGCACTAGCCGCGATGGCTCGCCTGTTCATCGGAGTCGATTCTGCGCCAATGCATATTGCAGCCGCCATGGGGACGCCAGTCATTGCAATATTTGGTCCCAGTGGAGAATCCGAATGGGGCCCTTGGCTGGTGCCCAGCCGGGTTGTTGGCTCGGACACTCATCCCTGCAGACCTTGCGGGATCGATGGATGCGGCGGCGGTAAGGTAAGTGACTGTTTGGTAACTCTTCCCGTAGAGAAAGTCCTTCAGGCCATAGATGACCTCGAAGCGTCGCTGACCAGGGCATCATGAAGCTCGCGTTGATTCGCCAGCGCTACACAGCGTTTGGAGGTGCTGAGCGATTCATTGACCGGGCACTTGCAGCATTGGGTGAACAGAAGGACTTGTCCATTGATCTGATCGCACGCAGTTGGGAAGGGACCCCGCCAAAAGGGAGCGTCATTTCCTGTGATCCGTTTTATGTTGGACGAACCTGGCGTGACTGGAGCTTTGGCCGACGTGCCAAGAGCCTGGTTTCAGAAAGTTGCTACGACCTAGTCCAGTCACACGAACGAATCGACTGTTGCGACATTTTTCGTGCAGGTGATGGAGTACACGCACAGTGGTTGGTGAACAGGGCCCGATCAATTTCTTCGTTTCGGAGCTGGCTCCAGGGGTGGGCACCCTGGCATCTCTACACTTTGGGTGCTGAACGAAAGCTTTTCTCCAGTACGAAATTGAAAGCGGTCATATGCAACTCAAATATGGTGGCAGGGGAAATCAAGCGGTATTTTGGAGTCGATGGCCGTAAGATACATGTCATCTATAATGGCATCGACCTAGAGCAGTTTCGTCCTCAGCCAGAGGCTGGAAAGGCTCTGCGAGAGTCGCTCGGGATGCCTCATAACGGGGTGCTTTTTCTCCACGTCGGTTCCGGGTTCGAGCGCAAGGGAGTGCCGGTCCTTCTAGAGGCTTTCGCGATGGCATCCGCACGGAATGCCAAGCCTTGTAGGCTGGCTATTGTTGGCTCGGATCGCCATTTAACCGCCATGCAGGCGAGAGCACGACAGCTGGGGATATCCGGAAAAGTCCATTTTCCGGGTTCGCAACTGGACGTATTGAAGTGGTACGCGGCTGCTGACTGTTTTGTTTTGCCTACCACTTACGACCCCTTTCCGAATGCCGTGATGGAGGCCCTAGCCTGTGGGCTGCCAGTCATTACGTCACTTCAATGCGGCGCTGCCGAACTGCTTGAGGAGGGTAAGACCGGTTGGTCACGCGATGCGCTGGACGGGAATGCGTTCGCCCAGATCATGTCTTCAATTGACCGTGAAATGTGCCTTCGGATGGGGCAGCAAGCACGGAGACTCGCGGAACAATTTCCGATCTCCGAAATGGCCGCGAAAATGACTGCCCTATACCGTGAGGTCCTGGCCGTCTGAAAGCGGATGACGAAGGGACGCTGGGAGTGGTTGCCGAGTGTAAAATCAATGCTTTACTAGACAGGCTTCACGGAATTGTCGAAAACATCTAGCCAGGCTTTGTACCGGCGCCTTCTGGCCTACGTTCGCCCCTACTGGAAGATGTTTGGTCTGGCCGTATTGGGTATGGTGCTTACGGCGGCGACAGAGCCCCTGTTCCCTGCACTCATGAAGCCGCTGCTGGACGGTAGTTTTGTTCAGCGTGACAAGAGCATTGCCTGGCTCATGCCATTTGCCTTGGTCGGAATTTTTCTGCTGCGCGGAATCCTGGGTTACATATCTTCCTATGCCATGGCATGGGTTTCAAACAGAGTCATCCTCGACATCAGAACGGCCTTGTTCGACAAACTTGTCCAGCTCCCTTCGTCTTTTTTCGAGAATCACTCTTCCGGCGCGCTTCTGTCCAAAGTTGCCTATGACGTGACCGGCGTCAACGCAGCTGCAACATCCGTCCTGACCGTTCTCATTCGGGATTCCTTTACCATTATTGGCCTGCTGGGCTGGCTCCTCTATCTCAACTGGAAGCTGACCTTAATCACTTTCATCATTGCTCCAGCAATCATGATCGTGATTCGATTGACCAGCAAGCGTTTGCGACATGTCAGCCTGGAAGCCATGCGGGCTATGGGGGATCTCGCTCATATTCTTGAGGAAGCCATCGCCTGCCAAAGGGTGATCAAGATATTCGGTGGTCAGTCTTATGAGTCCAAGCGGTTCCACAAGGCAAACCAGTTGTTGCGGGGCTTCAGCATGCGCCAGGCAATTGCTGCCTCGGCGACCGTACCGATTGTCCAGTTTTTTGCTGCGATAGCTGTTGGTCTTATCGTTGGCATTGCCATCGAGCAATCTTCGGTAGACCAGTTTACGGTAGGCGAATTTGTTTCCTTCATCACTGCCACGCTGATGCTGTTATCCCCCCTAAAGCATCTTGCTGACGTTAATGCACCGCTTCAGCGCGGGCTTGCCTCTGCGGAGAGCGTTTTCGGGTTGATGGACGAACAGCAGGAAACTGACACCGGATCTATCCGGTTGCCACGGGCACGAGGTGAAGTGCGTTTTGAAGACGTGGTTTTTACCTACCCTGGCGCTGGTCGGCCGGCACTTGATCATGTCAATCTTGCCGTGGCGCCGGGAGAAACGCTTGCCCTTGTCGGTTCCTCTGGCGCTGGTAAGTCGACATTGGCTAGCCTGTTACCGCGGTTCTACGATCCGACAGGTGGCAAGGTGTTGCTTGATGGTTACGACCTCAGGGAACTGAAACTGGCCGACCTGCGTTCAAATATTGCGCTGGTGAGTCAAGACGTTTCCTTGTTCAATGATACCGTTGCTGCGAATATTGCTTACGGCACCATGGAAGGCGCAAGTATGGCAGAAATCGAAGCTGCGGCGCGTGCAGCCCATGCAATCGAGTACATCAGCGAGATGCCCGAAGGTTTCCAGACCCTGATCGGGGAGAATGGAGTCAAATTGTCCGGAGGACAACGCCAGCGTCTGGCTATTGCCCGGGCGCTGCTGAAGAATGCGCCTGTCCTGATCCTAGATGAAGCGACCTCGGCATTGGACAGTGAAAGCGAGCGTTTTGTGCAAGAGGC
>CAIPGJ010000114.1 GCA_903864555.1 uncultured Pseudomonadota bacterium
GCAAGCTGCGGGCGAAGATTTTCGGCACCGCCTGAGGGCACACGGGACTGCGCATCACTCCTCCAGGACGATCCCGCCGCGCTTGATCATGCGGCCCCAGCGATCGGTCTCGCCGGCGATGTGGCGGGCAAATTCCGCCGGTGAACTGCCCAGCAGTTGCGTCTCGTGCTCCAGCCGCTTGACCACATCGGGATGCTTCACCACCTTGCCCAGCTCGGCGCTCAGCAGGTTGACGATGGCGGCAGGCGTCTTCGCCGGCGCAAGCATGCCGTGCCAGCTGGAGTACTCGAAGTCCTTCAGGCCCTGCTCGGCCAGCGTCGGCATGTCCGGAAAGGCCGGATTGCGGGTCAGGTTGGACAGGCCCAGCGACTTCAGCTTGCCGGACCGGATGTGCGGAATGCCAGTGGTCATGGTCACCGGGGTGAGGTGCACGCGCCCGGCCAGCAGGTCGGGGATGATCTGCGCCGCGCTCTTGTAATGCACGAAAGTCATGTCCACATCACCGGCATCGGCCATCCAGGCGCCGGTCAGGTGCTGCTGGCTGCCCGGACCGTTGGTGCCGAAATTCACCTTGCCCGGATTGGCTTTGGCATAGGCGAGGAACTCCTTCACCGTCGAGGGCACCGAGGGATGGACCAGGATGGTGCCCCAGCGCTTGCTGATCAGGGACACCGGCTGGAAGGCGGTGAGCGGGTCGAAGGACAGCTGGATCGGTCGCAGCGGCACCAGGCTGAAACTCGCGGAGGCCAGCAGCAGCGTGTAGCCGTCCGGCGCGGCGCGCGCCACATGGGTCAGACCGATGACGGTGCTGCCACCGGGCTTGAAGTCGATGACGAAGGACTGCTTCATCTGCTCGGACAGGCGCGTCATGTGCACACGGCCCTCGGTCTCCTGCGAGGAGCCCGGCGTGAAGGGAATGATCACCGTCACCGGCTTGCCAGGGTAGGCAGCCTGCTGCGCCCTGGCCGCGGGCAGCACCGCCGTCATTGCCACGATGCCCGCCAGGGCTGCCGCAACCACGCCTGCATGCTTGAACTGTTTCACGTCACGCTCCTTGTCGTTTCCTGGTTTTTTGTGTTTGTTGCTCCATCTACGCGCATGACTATACCGCGTCGCCAGTGCCGGGGCTGCCCTGCCGGCTTCAGTCGCGGTGGCGCAGGGCTGCGCGCATCTCGGGTACCATCGCGACAGTAAAAAGACCCGGAGGCCGCACCCGATCTGGCCACACCGGCGGCTGTCCCGAATAGCGACTGTCCCATCTGGAGGAAATCATGCGCACCCGCCTTCTTCGCCCGCTGCTGGCTGCACTGGCATTGTCGACCTTGAGCACCGGCGCCTTCGCCCAAGGCACCGGCAAGCCGGTGCGACTGATCGTGCCCTATGCCCCTGGCGGGCCCATCGATGTCACCGCGCGAGTGCTGACCGAAGCCGTGAAGAACCCCCTAGGCACGGTGCTGATCGAGAACCGTCCCGGCGGCGGCGGCAACATCGGCGTCGATATCATCGCCAAGGCGGCGCCGGATGGCAGCACCATCGGCATCAGCGCCGTCGCCAC
>CAIPGJ010000115.1 GCA_903864555.1 uncultured Pseudomonadota bacterium
CGCGACGCAGTCGCGCGGGGGGATTTTGAACAGCCAGGCTGATCACATGGTCTGGCGTACACCTTCGCGTTAGAAAATCCCCCCGCTCGTTCGCTGCGCTCACGAGTCGGCCCCCTTTGACAAGGGGGTTAACACCAGCTGGTCTGCCAGCCTTGCTCCCCGGAAGCCGGTAAAGAACCCCCGATGAGCGCCATCCTCCTCAGCCTGCTCGCCGGAGCACTCACCGTGGTGAACCCCTGCGTGCTGCCAGTGCTGCCCATCGTGCTGCTCGGTGCACTGCAGCAGCATCGCCACGGACCGCTCGCACTGGCCGGCGGCATGGTGGCTGGTTTCACCGTACTGGGCCTGCTGGCCTACGGCGCCAGCACCAGCCTCGATCTCTCCCCGGATACGGTGCGCAAGGCCGGCGCCGTGCTCATGCTGCTGATGGGCAGCCTGATGCTCTTCAGTCCCCTCAAGGACCGCCTCGCCGCCGCCGGCAGCCAATGGACTGCCCCGCTGCATGGTCTGATCGACCGCATTTCACCCGACAGCCTGCGCGGCCAGTTCGTCACTGGCGCACTGCTGGGCGCCATCTGGAGCCCCTGCTCCGGCCCCACCCTGGGCTCGGCGGTGGCCCTTGCCACGCAGGGCGGCAGCCTGTTGCAGGCCGGCATCATCATGCTGTTCTTCGGCATCGGCGCCACCCTGCCCATGCTGGCGCTGGCCTATGGCTCGCGCCAGGCCATTGCCACGCGTCGCAACCAGCTGGCGCGCCTGGGCCGCCTGCTGATGCCCGCCATGGGCGCGTTGCTGGTGGCGGTGGGCGTGATGGTGCTGCTGGGCTGGGACAAGCGCATCGAAGGCGCACTGCTGGATGTGATGCCGGAGTGGCTGATACGGCTGACGACGCGGTTTTAGAACCCAGAAAAGACAGGCGTTTCTCCGGGACTCATGGTTGCGGTGTCTGTCCTTTCCTGTCCTGTCCTGTCCTGTCCTGTCCTGTCCTTCATGATTGCATGTTAGTATCCGATCGGATACATTATCACGCATGATCCGATTCGAGCGTTCAGATGAATTCGACACCTGGCTCGCACACTTAAAGGACAAGATTGGGCGCGCCCGCATCATCCATCGCATCCGCTCCGCCGAGCATGGCAACTTCGGCGATTGCGCGCCGGTAGGTGGAGGGGTTTCGGAAATGCGCATCCATTTTGGTCCCGGCTATCGGGTTTATTACACCCGGCGAGCCAGTGTTGTTTATCTGCTTCTCGTGGGTGGCGAGAAGTCCTCGCAGAAGCGTGACATCAAGCGGGCCATCGAAATGGCACACACCTTGAACAAGGATTGAACATGACCAAGTTTGCACCGTTCGACGCAGCAGACTACCTCGATGACGAGGAAACCATCGCCGCATACATCAGCGCAGCGTTGGAAGACCCGAATCCCGATGTCTTCCTGACGGCCGTGCGCGATGTGGCTCGCGCCCGGGGCATGGCTCAGCTCGCCAAGGATGCAGGGCTTGGGCGTGAAAGCCTTTACAAGGCACTGACCCCCGGGGCCAAGCCTCGCTACGACACCATGCTGAAGCTGCTGCATGCCCTTGGCGTCAAACTGTCGGCCTCACCCGTCAATTCGTGAGCTGCTGACTGCGGAGCATCGTAGTCGATGAATGGAACCAGATCGCTCAAGGTTCCTGCAAGAAGCGCAGATCGAGCTAGCCCCGCTCTAGATCCTGAACTCGATCAGGAAGGGCCCGCGCCGTGAAGCCGCCGCGCTGAACACATCGGCAAAGCGCTCCAGCGTTTCCACACGCACCGCCTCCACGCCCATGCCGCCGGCCAGCTTCACCCAGTCCAGCTCCGGTCGTGACAGGTCGAACATCTCCTGCGACCAGCGGCCGGGCTGGGCACCGACGGCGAGGAGTTCGCCCTGCAGGATCTTGTACTGGCGGTTGGCGAAAACGATATTGATGACATCAAGCTGTTCGCGCGCCTGGGTCCACAGCGCCTGCAGCGAGTACATGCCGCCGCCATCGGACTGCAGGCAGACCACCTTGCGGTCCGGGCTGGCGAAGGCGGCGCCAGTGGCGCAGGGGAAGCCGTGGCCGATGGAGCCGCCGGTGATCTGCAGCCAGTCATGCGGCGCCGCGCCGAAGGTGGGCGGGAACAATCCGCGGCCCGAGGTAACGCCATCCTCGGCGACGATGGCGTGCTCCGGCAGCAGCGCGGCCAGGGTCTGGGCGAAGGCATCGGCTTCGAAGGCGCCGCGCTGGCGTTGCGGGCGAGGCTGCTCGGGCAGGGTGATGGCTTTCGGTGCGCCCAGTTCATCGGCCAGCCACTCCAACGCGGCTATCGCGTCCTGTTCGGGCCTGGCCAGCACCAGCGTATTGGCATCCGGTGGCGAAGTCAGGCTGGGCTTGCCGGGATAGGCAAAGAAGGCGGTCGGCGGTTTTGCACCGACGAGGATGACGTGGCGCATGCCTTCGAGCACCTTGAGCGCGTTGTCCACCACATAGGGGATGCGATCGATGGCCGGGCGTCCGCGGCCACGCGCCATGCGCGGCACCTGCGTGGGCGTGCGCAGCTTGGCGCCGCTGGCCTGCGCGACACGGGCGGCGGCCATCAACCCGGCTTCACACAGCGCCTGCCCGGACAGCACCAGCATGGCCGGCTCGCCACTGCGCAGTGCGCGTGCCACCGTAGCCAGTGTTTCCGGGGCAACGCTGGAACGTGCCGGCACCGGCAGCGGCTCGGCCACCGCGCCGCCCTCATTCCACGCTGTGTCGGCCGGCAGGATCAGCGTGGCGATCTGACCGGGTGCGCTGCGCGCCGCCTGGACGGCTGCTGCGGCATCGGCGCCCACCCGCGCGGCGGACGCGGACACGCGCACCCACTGCGAGACCGCGCGCGCCAGGCCCTCGGTGTCGGCCGTGAGCGGCGCGTCGAAGGGCCGGTGGTAGGTCGCGTGGTCGCCGACGATGTTGACCATGGGCGACTCGGCGCGGCGCGCATTGTGGATGTTGGAGATGCCATTGCCCAGGCCCGGGCCGCAATGCAGCAGCGTCGCCGCGGGACGGCCGGCCATGCGCGCATAGCCGTCGGCGCAGCCGGTGACCACGCCCTCGGCCATGCCGAGCACGCAGCGCATGCCCTCGACCTTGTCCAGGGCCGCGACGAAATGCATCTCGGAGGTGCCCGGGTTGGCAAAACAGGTATCGACACCGCTGGCGAGCAGCGTGCGGACAAGGCTTTCGGCACCGTTCATGGCGATCGTGTTCCGTGGGTGAGTGGTTGGATGGCGGGAGACGGAACCGTAGCACAGGCGGAGTCGCGGTGCGAAGGTGCAACTGCCAGGATGCGAAGGCATGCATAGGAAAGACGCTGGTTCCTCGCTTTCGCGGGGACGACGCGGGTATGCAATCATCGCCCTGCATGCACCCACGCGCACAAACCCGCCCTGGTGCAATAATCACGACTTGACGCAATCACGACGCGCCCCCCTCACCAAATCGCATTCATCGCACACCCATGCCCAGCCCGCTCCCCACCGCCCCCTCCACCTGCCCGCATGACTGCACCAGCACCTGCGCGCTGGAGGTGGAACTGGTGGATGCACGCACCATCGGGCGCATCCGCGGTTCGCAACGCAACCCCTACACCGCCGGCGTGATCTGCGAAAAGGTGGCGCGTTATGCCGAGCGCGTGCACCACCCGGACCGCCTGCTGCATCCGCTCCTACGCAACGGCCCCAAGGGTTCGAAGCAGTGGAAGCGCATCAGCTGGACCGAGGCGCTCGACCGCGTCGCCGAACAGTTCACCGAAAAAGCCGCACGCCACGGCGCGGAAACCGTGTGGCCCTACCACTACGCCGGCACCATGGGCCTGGTGCAACGCGACGGCATCAACCGGCTGCGCCATGCCATGAAGTATTCGCGCTGGTTCTCCACCATCTGCGTGGCGCTCTCCGACAGCGGCTGGATCGCCGGTGTGGGCAGCAAGCGCGGCGTGGACATGCGCGAAGTGCCCGAGCACAGCGACCTGGTGGTGATCTGGGGCGGCAATCCGGCGCACACCCAGGTCAACGTGATGTCGCACGCCATGGCGGCGAAGAAGCGCGGCGCGAAGCTCATCGTCGTCGACCCCTACCGCACCGCCACCGCGGAGAAGGCTGACCTGCACCTCGCACCGCTGCCCGGCACCGACGGGGCGCTGGCCTGCGCGGTGATGCACGTACTGTTCGCCGAGGGTCATGCCGACTGGGGCTACCTGCGCCGTTACACCGATTGCCCCGATGAACTGGCACGCCACGTGGCCAGCCGAACCCCACAGTGGGCAGCGAAGATCACCGGCCTGCCGGTGGACGCCATCGTGTCCTTCGCCCGCCTGTACGGGCAGGCAAAGCGCAGCTTCATCCGCTGCCACCACGGCTTCTCGCGCTCGCGCAACGGCGCGGCCAACATGCACGCGGTGAGCTGTCTGCCCGCCATCACCGGCGCCTGGCAGCATCGCGGCGGCGGCGCGCTCTACGGCCACACCGGCATCTACCCCCTGAACCGCAGCCTGATCGAGGGGCTGGATCTCATCGACCGCTCGGTTCGCGATCTGGACCAGTCTCGGCTCGGCCCCATCCTCACCGGCAATGCGGCAGCGCTGAAACACGGGCCACCCGTGACCGCGCTGCTGATCCAGAACACCAACCCGGCCGCGGTCTGCCCGGAACTGCACCAGGTGCATGCCGGCCTCGCGCGCGAGGACCTCTTCACCTGCGTGCACGAGCAGTTCATGACCGAGACGGCGGCCTTTGCCGACATCGTGCTGCCGGCCACCACCTTCCTCGAGCACGACGACTTCTACACCGCCAGCGGCCACACCACTTTCCAGGTGGCGAAGAAGCTCATCGAGCCGCCGGGCGAAGCGCGCGAGAACCACCACGTGATCTGCGAACTGGCGCATCGCCTGGGCGCACAGCACCCCGGCTTCGACATGAGCGCCTGGGACATCATGGAAGCCACGCTGCGCCAGTCGGGCATGTGGGATGCGCAGCGCAACCTCGAGGCCGGCGGCCAGGACTTCGCCCCGCCCTTCGAGACCATGCACTTCCTCGACGGCTTCGACACGGCGGATCGCAAATTCCACTTCCGCGCCGACTGGCAGCG
>CAIPGJ010000116.1 GCA_903864555.1 uncultured Pseudomonadota bacterium
ACGACATGATGTGGCAGTACATGAGCCACGACCTCGACTCGGGCTGGTGGCAGCAAAGCGGCGGGCAGTGGGACAAAATCACGGTTCCGCTTTACAGCGTCGGCAACTGGGGCGGTTTCGCGATGCACCTGCGTGGCAATACCGAGGGCTACATGCTGGCTGCATCGAAACACAAGAAGCTGCGCATCCATACCGGCACCCACTTCCACCCCTTCCATGCCGAAGAGGCGCGCATCGACCAGCTGCGCTGGTTCGATCACTGGCTGAAAGGCATCGACACCGGAATCATGGACGAACCGCCGGTCAAACTCGAAATCCGCACCGGCGGCAGCATGAAGCCTTACCCGTTCCGTTTCGAGAACGAATGGCCGATTGCGCGCACGCAGTGGACAAAAATGTATCTCGACATCGCGCGCGACACGCCGGCGAAGGGTGACACCGCCGCCGGCAGCCTGTCACCGAAGCCGCCGACCGCTGAGAAAAAGGTCTCCTATTCGGCAGGTCCGGGCCATTACCGTCCGGTACACGGTGACTCGGGCATTTCGTTCGAAACACCGGCGATGACTGCCGACACCGAAGTCACCGGCCCGCTGGTACTCAATCTCTGGGTATCGAGCTCGGCGGAGGACATGGACATTTACGCCACGATCCGCAACGTCGGACCCGACGGCAAGGACGTTTGCGAGATCGGCCAGCGCGGCGAACCGGTGGGCTGCGTCACCAAGGGCTGGCTGCGGGCCTCGCAGCGCCGGCTCGACCCGGACAGGTCGCTGCCCTATCGGCCGTACCATACCCATGACCGGCGCGAGTGGCTGACACCGGGTGAAATCGTTGAATGCCAGGTTGAAATCTGGCCGACCAGCATGGTGTTCCGCAAGGGGCACAAGCTGAGGCTGGACATTTCGCCGCGCGACGGAGCCGGCACCGGCCATTTCACGCACTACAACGCCGACTACAACGCCGGGGCCACCAATACCGTTCATTCCGGCGGCGCGCGGCTGTCCTGGCTGTTACTGCCGGTGATTCCGGCCAAAACCTGAGTGCTCGGTGCGGCAGAAAAACAAGGGGGCTGACGGGCCCCTTGTTGCATCACCGTTGAAAAAACGAGCCTACTTACTTTTACTTCCCGAGTTTCAGATCGGTGAGCAGCTTGCCGACCCGCGTATAGTCTTCTTCCAGCTGCCTGCCCAGATCTTCCGGCGTGCCGGTCACAGTCTCAACGCCCTTGCTGTCCCAGATCTTGCGTACTTCGGCGGACTCGACGATCTTGCCGATTTCCGAATTCAGCCGGCTGATGATCGCGGGCGGTGCGCCGACGGGGGCGAATACGCCCTCCCAGCTCAGCACCCTGAACTTCGAGAGATTGGGCAGGCCCGCTTCAGCAACGGTCGGCACTTCGGGCAGCAGCGAATTCCGGTTCGCCGAACTGACAGCCAGCGCACGCAGCCGGCCCTGCTTGATGAAAGGATAGGAAACCGGGATCAGGCCGAACATGAAATCGGCGCGGCCCGCGACCAGATCGACCAGCGCGTTGGGACTGGTGCGGTACGGGACATGCGTGACCTTGATGTTGGTTTCGATCCTGAACAGTTCCGCCGAGATGTGCAGATTGCTGCCGATGCCGGACGAGGCGAAATTCAGCACCCCGGGCTGTTTCT
>CAIPGJ010000117.1 GCA_903864555.1 uncultured Pseudomonadota bacterium
CGAATGTGCCGCTGGTCGCACACACCGGAGAAACCTTCAATTTCTATGATGACCTGGTGCGCGGCGATCGCATCGTGCTGCTCAATTTCTTCGTCGTCGCCTGTCAGGATGGCCGCTGCCCGGCGATCAACCAGACCCTGCGCAAGGTGCAGGACCTGGTGGGCAGCCGCATGGGCAAGGACGTGTTCTTCTATTCGGTGACCCTCGAGCCGGAGCGCGATACCGTGCCCATCCTCAGGGAGTACGCCGAGGACATCTTCGAGGTCAAGCCGGGCTGGCTGTTCCTGACCGGCAAGCAGGCCGACGTCGACTTGTTGCGCCGCCGCCAGGGCTTTGTCGACCCGGACCCCGAGCGTGACCGCAATCCTGCGCTGCACAGCAGCACCGGGCGCGTCATCGCCGATCGCCAGGACCGCTGGGCCATGGTGCCGCTGATGAGTTCGGCGCCCAACATCTACGCCACGCTGCGCACGATCTGAACCTGGCAGGCCGACCACGATGTCCATCCTTCGTCAATCTTCCACGGGCCTGATCCGCGGTGCGGCATGGCAGGCAGCGCTGCTGCTGTGCGGCAGCCTGGTCATTGCCCCGGCGCACGCCGGCCTGGAGGCCGATGCGCCGGAAGTGCCGGCGGCGATCTCCGTGGACGAGAGGATAGAGCGGCTCATGGTCGACGCGCATAACCACCTGTTTGGCGCCGACTTCCGTGTTGCCCTGGCGCTGCTGTCTGACGCGGCCATGCTCGGGCATCTGCCGGCGCTGGTGGAGATCGGCCGCCTGCATGAAACGGGGCTGGCCGGTCGCCGCGATGCCGCCGAGGCGCGGCGCTGGTACGAGCGCGCCGCCCGGGCCGGGCAGGCCGATGCGCTCGCCCGGCTGGCCTGGGCCGACATCAGCGCCCCCGGCAGTTCGGGTGCGCTGCGGCAGGCAGGCCTCGGCCGCTTGCAGCAGATCCAGGCCAACAGTTCGTTTGCGCTGTATGCCATCGGACGTCTGCACGAACAGGGCCTGCTGCTCGCCCGCGATGAGCTGCTCGCCGCGGAATACTACGAAAAAGCCGCCCGCGGCGGCATGGCCGATGCGCAACTGGCCCTGGCCATGGCTTACCTGCAAGGGCGTGGCGTATCGGAGTCGCCGCGCATGGCGGCCCTCTGGCTCGACGAAGCCGCCCGCCAGGGCCTGGCTGCCGCGCAGCGCCACCTGGGCCGGCTGTTTCGCGATGCCTGGGGCGTTGATCGCGACGGGCAGGAGGCCGCGTTCTGGCTGGAGAAGGCAGCGGTACAGGGCGATGTGCCCGCCATGCTCGATCTGGGCCTGATCCACCTCGATGCCCGCGCCATGAGCCCCGATCCGCAACAGGCACGCCAGTGGCTGGAAAAGGCGGCGCGCTTCGATCCGGCGGCGGCGCAGTTCCAGTTCGCCCGCCTGATCCTGGAGCAAGGTCTGACCGGTATTGAACCTCAGGACGGCATCCGCCGGATGCGGGCGGCTGCCGCAGCTGGCTGGCCTGAGGCCATCGATTACCTTGAAAAAATGAAACCCTGAGGAGATTGATCATGCAAAGTTTCGAGAAATACAAGAACGAAGCGGGGACCCTGGCCATTCTGGTCATCCTGGCAAGCATGATCACGGCCTTCGCGGTGGGCAGTGCACGCGCTGCCAGCGTCGACGGTGACCCTTACCTGCCCGATGTTGAGACCCGGCTCATTGCCATCGAAAGGCCGCAGGGCGATGTGGTGAAGTTTGCCGACATCGAGAATCGATGCCTCCAGGTGGGTGGCATCCGCTTCGGCGCCGGCCGGGCATGGGCTGGCTGCCGCCTCATCAGTTCGCGCTTTGTTTCGACCATCGGGCTGCTCGACTTCTATCATGCCCGCTACTGCCTGCTCGACAAGGCGGGCAGGCAATGTGACCGCCAGGCCATGCTGGTTTTTGCCAACCGTGCCTATCGCGACGACGCCACTCTGGTGATGCTGCGCATGGACCCGGCCGGTACCGCCTACGAGGGCCCGCTGGTGACCGGGCAGGGCCCCGATAACCTGATGGTGATGTCGGTGAAGCAGCCAGGGCGGCCGGCACGCATGGATTATCGCTACTGGAATCAGGCGCGCTGGAACGTGCTGCCCGCAGCCGCCTGGAGAGACGCGGTGCAGGCGCAACTGGGCGAGGGGGCCAGGGTCGTCGGCATGGTCCACCCCGCCGCTGACAGCCTTGCGGCCAGCGCACGCATCACCCTGCCAGGGCGGCAGGCAATCAATTCCCGTGTCGAATTCGCCTTCACCGGCGGGCGCGTCCAGGTGCTGCGCATCACCAGTGGCGAGAACGTGCTGGCACTGGCTGGCGGTGCGTCCCCGGCTGAGCATGTTCACTAGCAGGCTGGCCCGCAGCGCGGCCTTCGCCGCCCTGTTTGCGGCTACCCTGGCCGCGTTGCCATTGACGGTGGTTGCGGCAGAAGTCCGCGCCTGGTCCAGGCCTGCCACGCCCGCGCTGGTGTTCGAGGCGGCCGATGGCGGCAAGGTTGATATCAAGTATCCCCCGGGCAAGGTGCGCGTGGTCAATTTCTGGGCCGCCTGGTGCGCGCCCTGCCGGGAAGAGTTGCCGGCGCTGCAGAAGTACGCCGACTCCGTCAAAGGCCAGCCGGTGGAGGTGGTGCTGGTCAATGTCGGCGACTCCACGCGGGTGATGGACCGGTTTGCCCGGCTTCATTCAGTCAGCCTGCGCAACCTGCGCGACACCGAATCGAGCGCCCTCTACGGGGAGTGGGGATTCAAGCAGTTGCCTGCCACCGTGGTGCTGGATCAGCAGGGCCGCGCCCGCTGGACCGTGATCGGCAAGATCGATGAGCTTGCC
>CAIPGJ010000118.1 GCA_903864555.1 uncultured Pseudomonadota bacterium
CAGATCATCATGATGTTCGCCTACCAGGATCTGAACGACCGCCAGATACGACGCGACGCGTTGTTCAAGGACCCGGCCTTCCTCGCCTACCTGGCCAAGGTACGCCCATACCTCCGCGACCAGGAAGTGCGACTGCTCGCACCCTCCGCCTGCAACCCGCCCATTGGCGATACCGTATTCACTCGCTGAACATTGCGCTCCGTCCGGATCTGACTATGGCCATTCTTCCGTCCGAATCAGCGCGCCCAGAAGTCATCACCCAGGTTGTGGTCATCGGCGCAGGTGCCTGTGGGCTCACTGCTGCGCTGGCGGCCCGGGAGCGGGGTGCGGAGGTGCTGGTTCTCGAGCGCGACACGCGCCCCACTGGCAGCACATCCCTGTCCACTGGACTGATTCCGGCCGCAGGTACACGGCTTCAGGATGCAGCCGGCATCCTGGACTCGGCCGAATTGCTCGAGAGCGACATCCTGAAAAAAGCGCAACATCAGACCGACACAGCGATTGTGCGGGCTGTGGCGCAGGCCTCCGGTCCGACCGTCGACTGGCTCATGCAGGTACACCAGCTTCAACTCACGCTGGTGCAGGGCTACCTCTATCCAGGGCATTCCGTGCTGCGGATGCACGGGACGCCCCATCGCACCGGTACCGAGCTCGAAGCAGGCCTGCTCGCCGCCGTAGAACGCATGGGAATCGATATTGTCTGCAGCGCGCGCGCCACCGACCTCTATGCCACGGCCCAAGGCAGGGTGACCGCCGTACGCTTCGAACGCCCTGACGGGACCAGCGAGACGGTGGGGTGCGAAGCTCTCGTGTTGGCATGCTCGGGTTTCGGCGGAAACCCTGAGCTTCTGCGCAAACATATACCGGAGATCGCCGACGCCGAGTTCTGGGGCCACAAAGGCAATCGAGGTGATGCTCTGCTCTGGGGCCTCGATCTGGGCGCCGCAGTGGCAGACCTGGGCAGTTACCAGGGCCATGGGGGTGTATCCACGCCTTATGGCAACCCGATTAACTGGGGCGTTCTCACCGAAGGCGGCTTCATGGTCAATGCGCTCGGCCAGCGTTTCTCCAATGAGGTGAATGGTTATTCCGAACAGGCCATCGAGACACTGGCCCAGCCGGGGGGCTTTGCATGGGATGTATTTGACGCGAAGCGGGAGCAACCCGTGCTGGGCTTCACCGACTACCAGCAGGTGATGGCGCTTGGGGGTGTGCGGAGCGCTGATTCGGTGGCCGAACTGGCCCACCAGATGCAGGTGCCGGCCAGCGTGCTGGAATCGACTTTTGCAGAAGTGGCCGCCAGGTGCGCGAGCGGGCTCCCGGACGCCTTTGGCCGCAGTTTCGCCGGCAAACAAGCACTCGCGCCGCCTTACCGCGCAGTCAAGATCACGGGGGCCCTTTTCCACACCCAGGGCGGTCTGGTGATCGATGCATCGGCCCGCGTGTTGCGACCCGATGCACAACCGCTTCCCAACCTTTTCGCGGGTGGCGGTGCCGCGCGTGGCATGTCGGGCCCCTCTCGATGGGGCTACTTTTCGGGCGGTGGCCTGCTTACGGCAATTGCATTGGGCCGGCTGGCAGGGGACCAGGCCGCCCGGATCGTGTGCGCCCCGACTACAGCCTGCTGAACGTTTCACCCAACCAGAAAGCATTGCCATGGAACTCTCCGACAAATCCAGCCGCCAGTTGTTCGCTGAACACCAGCAAACCAACACGCGCAAGCGATTCGGTTTCGGGCGCCGTCCGGCATTGATCAACATCGACCTGCAGAAGGCCTACACCTGCGTTGGCGAGTTCATCACCGCCTACGAGACCGACCCGGGCCAAATGGACTACGTGAACCAGCTTGCCACAGAATTCCGGACCCGCGGGTTCCCCGTGGTTTGGACCCATGTCGCCTTTATGGAATCCGGCGAGGACTGCGGTGTCTGGGGCACACGCAGCCATACGTCTGATTCCCTGCAGAATATCAAGGTAGGCAGCCGGCGCGCCGAATTTGACGACCGGTTGCAAATCAACCGGGTGCGCGACATCGTCCTCAACAAGCGCATGGCGTCCGCATTCTTCGAGACCAACCTCGGCTCGCTCTTCACCTACCACGGCGTAGACACGGTCGTGGTGACCGGCGGGTCCACCTCGGGCTGCGTGCGTGCGACGGTGGTCGACAGCCTGTCGCGCAGTTACCGGACCATAGTGCCGCAGGAGTGTGTGGCGGATAAACACGAGGG
>CAIPGJ010000119.1 GCA_903864555.1 uncultured Pseudomonadota bacterium
AGACCCGGCGGGCGGGAGTCGGCGGATGGGTTGGTCACCGATTCCCGGTTGCAAGGCCGCGGGTGTTAACCCCCTTGTCAATGGGGGCCGACTAGGCGAAGCCGAGCGGGGGGATTTTGTCCAAGCAGACGGATCTGGCTGAGTGGACCGATCAGCCCGGTTGTTGAAAATCCCCCCGCTCGTTCGCTTCGCTCGCGAGTCGGCCCCCTTTGACAAGGGGGTAAACCATGTTGCGTCCCGGTAAAACTACTTGATCGCGATGGCGTTGCCGGGCGAGCCGACGGCGCCGGGCACGTTCAGGGGGACGCCGACGAAGAGGCAGGTGTAGCGGCCGTCGCGCCGGCAATCCTCAGCCAGTTCGCCATAGCTGAAGAATTCGCCCAGGCAGAAACCCAGCAGCGGTATCAGGCGCCGGTGGATGGAGCCGACGTCCGGATCGACCGGCACCACTTCGACGGCAGGGTTATCCGCGGCGATGGCAGCCACGCCGGAATCCCAGAGGAATTCGGCCATGGCATGCCCCGCATGCAGGCCGGCCGATGCGCGCGTGGCAGCCAGGGCTTCGCGCCCGGCCTGGTCGGCGGCGAGGTAGGTATCGGTGTAGCCGGTGCGCAGCATCAGCACGTCACCCGACTGCAGCGTGGCCTTCTGCCAGTCGAGTGTGGCTTGCAGCATCTCGACGGTGATGGCCACCGGATCGCCCGCATGGAAGGGCCGGCCGATGGCGGCCTGATGACCGGCGACATCGATGAGCACACCGCGTGTGGCTATCCCGTGATTGACCCACTGTTCGATGCCCAGGTCCGGGCCGCCGGGGCCGGCCTGTTCATCCTGGCGCCCGCCCCAGTAGCCGAACTCGCGTGCGCGGATGTGGCGCAGGCCATCCCACTGGGTGGAGCGCTGCATGTAGAAGGCGTCGAGATAGTCGTCCTGCGAATTGCGATTGGCGCTGAAGATGGTGTGCTTGTAGGTCTTGCGTGTCTGGCTCCAGCCCGGTTCCGGATGGTTGAGCGGCAGGGACAGATTGAAGCGCGCGCCGCGGCGCACCTGCGCGGCGCCTGACTGCACGGCTTCGTCGGTGATGAGATTGATGCGACCGAGCTGGTCGTCCTGGCCGAACACGCCCCAGGCGTGGCGGGCCTCCATCTCGGGAAACTCGGGCAGGTCACGGTAGCGCGGCAGGCTTTTCAATCGCTTCTCCTTGGGACTGGCTGCAATCGGCCGGGTGCTTGAAACGGACGGGCAAGTGATGACACTATCCGGGGTGGCGTTTCAGGCCGGGTTACAAGCCCAATGATAGCAACGGGCAATGGATGCGCAGAGCCCGTGTCCATTCGAATCCCTTGCCTGCATTGCCCCTGCCCTGCTGCGCCAGCAGACTGACCGAAAAGCCGGAGACACCCATGACTACACCCCGTATCGTGAATTGCCCGACCTGCGCCGCGCAGGTGGAGTGGTCCCCCCAATCGAGCTTTCGCCCGTTCTGTTCGGAGCGCTGCAAGATGGCGGACCTGGGGGCCTGGGCCAACGAGAAATTCCGCATCCCGGATCCGGGCGAGCTGGAGGATGAGGATGCAGAGGGGAAGAACCGGCTCACCTGAGCATCGTGACTCAGGCAGCCCGTCTACGGCGGTATTACTATCAATTCACGACACTCATATCCGTCTTCATTGGGCATAAAGACGGATTGTGATCAGACCTTCCAGCTACCAGAGAGCATCGCAATGCCCTGCGCCCCGCGCATGCGCGCGGTGTCCAGCAACGCGGGCTGCAGGCCGCCCAGCGCATAGACCGGTATCGAACTGCCCTGCACCAGGGTGCTGAAGGCCTCCCAGCCCAGGTGGGCTGCGCCCGGGTGTGAAGCAGTGGGCAACACCGGGCCGAGCACGCCGAAATCCACGCCCAGGCGTTCAGCGGCGCGCATATCTTCCGCGGTGTGGCAGGAAGCCGCGACCCAGGGCAGGTCGGGCCGGTTGCGCGTGGCCATCATCTGCATCGTCGTGAGGTGCACGCCATCAGCACCGGTGCGCAGGGC
>CAIPGJ010000120.1 GCA_903864555.1 uncultured Pseudomonadota bacterium
CGGGCGATCCGTGGCGTGGCGACCGAGGAAGAGCACCAGGAGATGGTCGAGGAAGGCATCCCCGTGGCCCGGCTGCCGGTGCCTCCTGCGGGTCGGTTGAACTGATACGAGGCTGGTTTGGACCGTCTTGAATTGGACACAATGTGTATTATGTTAAATATTTGATCTGGCTGAATCGTTCTGCCATTCAATTACTTAAACTGCATCATTCCGTCGCACCCGCCCGCTTCAACAACTCAACCATCGGCGCATAGCCTTTCTGGCTCGCCAGCTTGAGGGCCGTATCCCCGCCATGGGTTTTGTAGTTCACATCCGGGTCGGCGTACAGCATCGCACGAGTCGCATCCTCGAATCCTCCACGCACGGCCAGCATCAGCGCGGTGAATTCGTTCGGCGCCGGTGCGTCCTTGTTGGCGCCTTTGCCGATCAGGAAAGTGATCATCTGTGCGCGCCCCTCGAAGGCGGCGTAATGCAGCGGCGCCCACCCGTCGGGATTCAGCTCGGCGCCTTGCTCCAGCAGGAAAGCCGCCATCGGTATTTCCCCCTTGAGGGCCGCCGCCATCAGCGCGGTATCGCCAACCTTGCTTTTCTGGGTTACCGAGGCTTTCCGGGAAACCAGCAACTGGGCCACTTTGACATGCCCGCCACGGGCGGCGAGCATCAGGAGCGTATTGCCTTCCGCGTCCGTGGTATCCGGGCTGGTCCCGCGGTCCAGCAGTTTCTGCAGCGTAACCAGGTCGCCCTCAAGCGCCGCTCGCAACGTATCCTCGAGCGCCTGTGCAAAACTGCTGCTGGGCACCAAAATAAGCATGAAAACAAGGCTGTATAGAGCCTTCTGGAAAGCCCGTGCAAAGTTAATATTCAACACGAAATTAGTGCTCCAGCCAGTTGTTTATAATTGACTAATATCACCCAGGTATCCTGCTGACCAAATCCGTAGCAAACAGCCTCGGATTGAGCGGATGGTGTGAAGCAAGGCGATAACGGCCAGCTTCCCGTGCAAACTTTAGCCATTGCGCTGGGTCCGCGCCGGATTTCCCGGCTACCTCGCCAAAGTACTTTGTTTTACCGGAAAAGCCCGAAAAAGCACGGTCAAGGGCCCACTTTTGCAGCACTTCCGACAGTATTTCAATGTGCTCGCGATCCGTGGCCGGCCACGCAAAAAGCGCCTCCCGCCCGCCTTTCTTCAGCAGTTCAACGGCTTGAGCAATTTTTTCGCCACGCGGCGATTCTGCGTACTCGCGAGCCAAGAGGGGGGCCCCCCCTGAAAAAGCTAACCACTGAGCCCCATCCTGCACGGATTCCTGTTTCAACCACGCCAGGGCCACCGCCTCCTCCGGGATTCCGACCGGCAGGCTGATACAACGGCTCCTGATCGTAGGAATCAAGTGCCTAGGATTATTTGAAATCAATATAAAACAGGCCTCTGAAGGCGGATCCTCCAGTGACTTGAGAAGTGAATTTGCGGCATTAGCATTCATGTCTTCAGCCGGATGGAACAGCGCCAGGCGGCGCTTTCCCCGATGCGAACCGATATTCAGGAAATCGACCAACGCCCGAACCTGGTCGACCTTGATCTCCTGGCTGGGCTTGGCGGTCTTGGACGGGGCCGGCGCATCCTCCGAGGGCTCGACCGGGGCGGCCATCGACTCCGGCTCGATCTGGCGAAAATCCGGATGTTGGCCCGCCAGGAACCAGCGGCAGCCATCGCATTGGCCGCAGGGCTCAAGGCGGCCTGCGGTCTCACAAAGGATCAGTTGGGCGAAATGCCGGGCCAGGGCCAATTTCCCTATGCCCTGCGGTCCGTGAATCAAAAGCGCTTGCGGGAGGTTTTCCCGGCGCGCCAGCAATTGCTCCCAAGCGCCGGTGGTCCACGGGTACATGGCCATGACCCGGCTCAGAGCCCTGCCAGGATGCCGCGCAATTCGGTGCGGATGGCATCCAGCGAGTGGGTGGAGTCGATCACGCGGACCCGGCCGGGATCCGCCTTGGCTGTGGCAAGGTAGGCAGCGCGCACCCGTTCGAAAAACGCCCGCCCTTCCCGCTCGAATCGGTCCAGCGCCCGGCCTGAGCGCTGCATGCGCTCCTGGCTGACTTCGAACGTGCAATCGAAGATCAACGTGCAGTCGGGTTGCAGGTCCGGATGGACGATCTTGCGCATCGCCTCGATCAGGCTTGGCGCAACACCTTTGCCACCGCCCTGGTAGGCGACGGTCGAATCGGTAAACCGGTCGCAGACGACCCAGGTCCCGGCGTCCAGGGCCGGCTGGATGCGCTTCTTGAGGTGGTCGTCACGGGCGGTGAACACCAGCAGGGTCTCGGTCACGGCGTCCATCGGCTCATGCAGCACGAGTTCGCGCAGCTTTTCGCCCAGCGGCGAGCCCCCGGGCTCGCGCGTGACGACC
>CAIPGJ010000121.1 GCA_903864555.1 uncultured Pseudomonadota bacterium
AACCGCTTCCATTACTTCCGGCTGCGGGACCTTGGCATCAAATGGATCTACCGGGAGACCTTTCCTTCCAGCCTTGACATGGCCCACCAGTCCCTGCTGCGAGTCGGGATCAGTCCTTCTGTTGCCGAACGTGCAATCGCCATGTTTCGCTCACATGACGAGGAGCAACTGGAGGCGCAATATGCCTTCCATCAGGACGAAGCGCGACTGGTCCAGACGGCGCACGAGGCGGCACAACAGCTGCGCGAGCTGTTCGAGGCCGACATCGTCGGCGAAGGCCGTATGACGGGCAAGCCCCCCGGCAAATAAGAGCCCGGATGTGGCAGGGGCAGATATGGGCAAGGGTAAAATGGCAATATGAAGTCTCTTGTCATCCTGATCTCCGGCCGGGGGAGCAATATGCGCTCCATCGTCGAAGCAGCGCGGAACGATTCGTGGCCCGTTCGAATAGCCGCAGTCCTGTCGAACCGTCCTGAAGCGGAAGGCCTGATGTGGGCGGCGGAGCAGGGCATTGCCACCTGTGCCATAGATCACCGTAATTTTCCGTCGCGCGAGGCATTCGAGGCGGAGTTATGCAAGGCCATCGATGAGCACACCCCGGATGCCATCGCGCTGGCAGGCTTCATGCGAGTGCTTACGGCGGGATTTGTCGGCAGATATGAAGGCCGGCTGGTGAACATTCATCCCTCGCTGCTCCCGGCGTTTCCCGGCCTGCACACCCACAGACAGGCGCTGGCCCATGGCGTGAAGGTGCATGGCTGCACGGTTCATTTCGTCACGGCGCAGCTGGACCATGGTCCCATCATTGCCCAGGCCGCCGTGCCGGTCCTTGATGACGATGATGAAAGCCGCCTGGCCAGCCGTGTGCTTGCAGAGGAGCACCGCATTTATCCGGCATCTCTGCGCAAGCTCCTTGATGGACGCCTGGACGTTCGTGAGGGGATTGTCCGTACCGCGACAGGCAAGACATGAAGGCCTGCATTCGTACATGCCTGACACTGCATTTCTTGCTCGTCGGCGCCTGGCCGTTTTCGACATCCCAGGCCGCGGCCCCTGTGACGCGCATGAGCATCGAGTATGTCGTCCGCTACAGTGGCAAGATGAACGCGGAAGCCACCATGCAGACCCAGCTTGAGCATGATGGAAAGCAGTATTCACTGGTGGAGGAGTCCCGTGGCAGGGGGCTGGCCGCAGTGCTCATGCCGGGGGTGTTGAGGCGGTCAGCGCTCGGAACGATTGCCTCAGAAGGCCTCAGGCCAGCCGAGTTTCGGGATCGCCGGGGGAACCGGCCCGAGCAACTGGCCACGTTTGACTGGCAGCGAAACGCGGTTGTGTTCACCATGGACGGCAAGTCCGAGTCACAGGGGGTCAGCGAGCCGCGCCTGCTGTCGGATCGACTCAGTTTTCTCTGGACGTTTGTATTCAGGCCGCACAACACGCTGCAGCCGGGTGTGCAGGTACGTGCCTGGCTGGCAGACGGGAGAGGACTCAGCCTGTTCACCTACCAGGCAATCAAGGAGGAAGCCTTGAGCACACCTGCGGGGACGTTCAAGACCATCAAGCTGGAGAAGCAGGTGGATTCGGGTGACGCGCGAACGACGGAGATCTGGCTTGCACTTGACCGGGGGCTGATTCCGGTCCGCCTCCTTGTGGTAGAGAAGGATGGCACCCGCACCGACCAATTGGTCACCCGCATCGGATCCTGATGCCAAGCTTATTCCCTCACAGAATATCCGTCCCCCTGCTCTTCCTGTGCAGCAAGGTGCTGCAGGACGTGATGCAGTTCACGCATCCTGCAGACGCCACTCTGTCACGTTTCTTTCGGCAGCATGGAGAGGCGGGCCGCCAGGATCGTGCGCTGGTCGCGGATACCGTTTATTCGGCATTGCGGCGCTGGCGACTGTTGCAGTCTGTTGTTCCCGGAGGCACCTCGCGGCAACTGGTATTACTCGCCTGGGCACTTTTGCTCGGAGCTGGCCGGGATCAACTGAAGAACGTCTGCCGGCCGGAGGAGAGTGAGTGGCTGGAGAGGGCTGTTCAGCCGGTTGCACAAGCTCAGGCGTTCGAGGTGGCGTGCGATCTGCCGGACTGGGTGATCGCAGCA
>CAIPGJ010000122.1 GCA_903864555.1 uncultured Pseudomonadota bacterium
CTGCACTGGGTGTTCTGGGGCGTTTGCCTGGCCGGGGTGCTGACCTTGTTGCTGGCCTGGCGCTCGCGCAACCTGGCGGCGCCCGCTGCCGAGGCCCGCCCGGCAGTACAGTCGCAGCCGTCCACGCCACCGACGGTCGTCACCGGCGCCGCACCGAACGACAGCAGCGCAATCCCCCTCAGGCAGGGATAATGCCCAGGCCATCTTCGGAGACATCGCAGTGAACCAGATCACCCCCGTACAAATTGCACGCGAGCTTGCCAGCATCGACAGCTGGGAGAACGGTTTCGTGCAGGCGCTGCCGGGGGATCCGCTGGCCGACAACCGCCCGCGTCAGGTGCGCAATGCCGGGTATACCCTGGTGACACCCACGCCGGTAGCTGCCCCGCAACTGCTCGCGTGGTCGGATGAGGCGGCGGCCCTGCTGGGACTGGCCCGACCGGCTGCCACAGGTGCCGCCGCCGAAGTGCTGGGTGGCAATCGCGTGCTCTCCGGCATGCAGCCGTTTGCCGCGCGCTATGGCGGCCATCAGTTCGGCAACTGGGCCGGCCAGCTGGGCGATGGACGTGCCATCACCCTGGCCGAACTCGAGGGCGCCGATGGCCGTCACTACGAATTGCAGCTGAAGGGGGCGGGCCCCACGCCTTACTCCCGCACCGCCGACGGGCGCGCGGTGCTGCGTTCCTCGGTGCGTGAATTCCTCTGCAGCGAGGCCATGCACCACCTGGGCGTGCCCACCACGCGTGCCCTCAGCCTGGTGGGCACGGGCGACCCCGTGGTGCGCGACATGTTCTATGACGGGCGCCCCGAGGCCGAGCCCGGCGCCATCGTCTGTCGTGTCGCGCCCAGCTTCATCCGCTTCGGCAATTTCGAGATACTCGCCGCGCAGCAGGAACCGCAGTTGCTGCGCCAGCTGGCCGACTTCGTCATCACCAGCCACTACCCGGAGCTGGGCACGCCTTCGCCCGAGGTCTATGCACAGTGGTTTGCCGAAGTGTGCCGGCGCACCGCGGTGATGGTCTCGGAATGGATGCGCGTGGGTTTCGTGCATGGCGTGATGAACACCGACAACATGTCCATCCTCGGGCTCACCATCGACTACGGCCCCTATGGCTGGCTGGAGGGCTACGAACTGGACTGGACGCCCAATACCACCGACCTCCCGGGACGCCGCTACTGCTACGGCAACCAGCCGCACATCGCGCAATGGAACCTGGTGCGCCTGGCCAATGCCTTGCTGCCCCTGATGCAGGGCACCGCACCGCTGGAACACGGGCTGACGGTGTTTGCCGATACCTTCGAGCGCGAGTCGGCGCGCATGCTGGCCGGTAAGCTGGGTGTCGCCGGGCTGGATCGTCCGGGGGACGAGGCGCTGATCGACGGCCTGTTCAAGCTGCTGCAGGCCACCGAAACCGACATGACGCTGTTCTTCCGCGCGCTGTCACGCCTGCCCGATGGCGAGGTGGAGGATGCTGCGCTGATCGACTGCATCCGGCCGGCGCTCTACCTGCCGACCGTATTGGAGGGCGACTACGCCGGGCAACTGACCGGCTGGTTGCGGCAATACCTGCAGCGGGCGGCGGCAGAGGCGCTACCGGCGGCCGTGCGGCGCGCCCACATGGACCGGGTCAATCCAAAATACGTTCCGCGCAACTATCTGGCGCAGCAGGCCATCGATGCGCTGGCTGCGGGGGATGCCGGGCCCCTGGAAAGGCTGATGCGGGTGTTGCGCCATCCCTATGATGAACAGCCAGACGAAGCGTTGCTGGCCGCCCGTCGTCCGGAATGGGCGCGCAATCGTCCGGGCTGCTCGGCTCTGTCTTGCAGCTCCTGAACCGGCAGCCCTGGGTGGAATCGGGCGGCCATGCGCAGGCCCGGCAGCTGGTTGCGATTTCATCGCGCGGTCTTTTTCGTTCCCTCTTCTTCGTTCAGATAGGCCGCCGCCGTCCCATGATGGCAAACGCGATGGCAGCACGATGCCGACCACGGCCAGTAGCCAGGCGATGTTCACAGCGGTGCCGGCAATGCCACTGAAGCCCAGGACCGCAGCGACGAGTGCAATGACCAGAAAAGTGACGCCCAGGAGATCATGTCGGGTTCCTTCAGGAGTGGAGACCCTTTCACGCTAGATTTCCTGATGGAAATTGCTGTCGGTGGCCCGCGCATGCCGACGTAGGGGCTTTTCTCTTGGGGTGGGTGCAGCGGCTGACGCGCGATTCTTGCCCAGGCGCCGCGCCGGGGGCATTTGATGCGGATCAAGGGCCCGGGGCGGTGCAGGACTAAGCTTTACTCATTGAAGGGGTGGATCTGCCGGATTGTGAGGCGAGTCGCTGGTTCGGGAAGGGACTTTCATGGACGTACTGGTTGCATACCTGCACTATCTGGCCATTCTGGTGGTCGCCGCCTGCGTGGCATC
>CAIPGJ010000123.1 GCA_903864555.1 uncultured Pseudomonadota bacterium
AGGCCATCGAGGAAGGCCTGCTGCAATAGCCGCCATCCCTTGCGCATGAAACCCGCACCCACTCCGAGGAGCACCCCCATGCAGGCAGCGACCGCACGACTTTCCACCGCGTTGATGGCGGCCGTCATCGCGGCCACCTTCAACCTGTCTTCCGGCATGGTGCAGGCCCAGTCGGTCGATGCGCGGGCTGCCGCCGAGTTTCCGAACAAGCGGGTGCGCATCCTGGTCGGCTTTGCGCCCGGGGGCACCACCGACATCACCGCCCGCGTCATCGCCGAGAAGTTGCAGGCCAAATGGGGCCAGCCGGTGATCGTGGAGAACCGCCCCGGCGGTGGCAGCAACATCGCTGCCGATGTCGTGGCGAAGTCGCCCCCGGACGGCTACACCCTGGCGCTCGGCGTGACCGGTTCGCACGGCATCAATGTCAGCCTGTACAAGAACCTGCCCTATCACCCCTTGCGCGACTTCGAGCCCATCACCCAGGGCACGCTGCATCCCAATGCCATCTTCGTCCACCCGAATTTTCCGGCCAACAATATCCAGGAACTGCTGGCACTGGCGCGCCGCGAGCCTGGCAAGCTGGTGTTCGGCCACGATGGCAGCGGCTCCGGTTCGCACCTGGCCATGGAACTGCTGCTGCACCGCGCCGGCCTCAAGATGACCAACGTCCCCTACAAGGGCCAGCCAGTGCTGCTCACCGACGTCATGGGCGAGCGCCTGCCCGTCGGCGTCACCGGCATCCCCGGCGTGTTTGCGCATTACAAGAGCGGCAAGGTGAAAGTGCTGGGCCTCACCTCGCTGCAGCGCACCCCGGCCGCCCCCGAACTGCCCACGGTGGCCGAGCAGGGCTTCCCCGGCTTCGCGGGTGAGCCCTGGTCCGGCTTCTTCGCCCCGAAAGGCACGCCCAAGGCCATCGTCGACAAGATCGCCACCGACATCATCGAGATCTCGCGCACACCCGATGTCATCAAGAAGATGAACGACCAGGGCACCCGCTTTGTCGGCAGCCGGCCTGAGGAGTTCCGCGCCTTCGTCGCGGCAGAAATCGACAAGTGGGCCGAGGCGGTGAAGGCCTCGGGCGCCACCGCGGACTGATCCCTCACCACCGCGTCCTTGCCACGGAGAACCTGTGTCCCCCTAGAATGCAGGATCTGCACGCCATGCAGGCCTGAACGAAAGGACGCGCCATGCCCGCCGCATTCCCCGAGCAATACCTGGACCTGTTCCAGAAGAAAGCCTTCGCCGCCTTCACCACGCTGATGCCCGATGGCGGCCCGCAGACCACGCCGGTCTGGGTGGACTACCAGAATGGCGAAGTCTGGGTGAACTCCGCGGTCGGCCGGCGCAAGGACAAGAATGTGCGCCGCGACCCGCGCGTGGCGCTGGCCATCATGGACCCGGACAATCCCTATCGCTATGTCGAGGTGCGCGGCACCGTGGTGACCATCACCGGCGACGGCGCCGATGCGCACATCGATCGCATGGCAAAGAAGTACATGGACCAGGACGTCTATCCCTTCCGCCAGCCCGGCGAGCAACGCGTGCTCTACAAGATCCGCATCGACAAGGCCCTGACCATGGGCTGAAGCTGGCCAATCCCGGTGGGCAAACCAGCTTTACCGGGATCAACGCAGGAAGTAGACGACCGCCAGGATCAATCCGGCCGAAGTGATGAGGATGCGCATCGGCCGGTCCGGAACATGGCTTGCCAGCCGGCCACCGGACCAGCCGCCCAGCATGGCCCCGACCAGCACCGCCCCCGCCGGCCCCCAGGCCACTTCGCCACGGACGATGAAGGTGAGCGCCGAGCTGGTGGTGATCACCACGCCCATCAGGTTCTTCAGCACATTGGCCTGTTTAAGGTCCTGGATGCCGGCCAGGGCATAGCCCGCCATCATGATCACGCCCAGCCCCGCGCCGAAGAAGCCGCCATAACCGCTGGCGGCAAACTCGAACAGGCGGCCCAGCGCCTTCATCGCCGGCGAACGCCCTCCGGAACCGGCATGCGTGTTGAGCCAGGCGGTGATCGGTTTGGAGAAACCAAACAGCAGGCTGGCCACCAGCAGCAGCCAGGGCACCAGCGCGCGAAAGGCCGCCGGACTCATGGCGATCAGCAGTTGCGCCCCGGCAAAACCACCAATCAGGCCGATGGCCACGCTCACCCACGCGCTGCGCCCCAGCTTGCGGAACTCGGCCATCTGCGCAAACACCGAGGCCAGTCGTCCCGGCCACAGCGCCACCTGGCTGGTGGCATTGGCCAGCTTGGGC
>CAIPGJ010000124.1 GCA_903864555.1 uncultured Pseudomonadota bacterium
CGGGTACTTGATCTTGCGGATCGTGTCCGAGGCGTCATGCCAGGCCTTGTGGGTGAAGTGGGTGTCGGTGGACACGGCATAGACCTCCACGCCCAGCGTCTGGAACTGCGGGTAGACGTCGGCCAGGTCGCCCAGCTCGGTTGGGCAGACGAAGGTGAAGTCGGCCGGGTAGAAGAACACGATGGACCATTTGCCGCGCAGGTCGTGGTCGCTCACGCTGACGAACTGGCCGTTGTGGAAGGCCTGGGCGGTGAAGGGCTTGATCTCGCTGTTGATGAGGGACATTGCAGAATTCCTTGTTGTTTGAATGGGTGTGAGGCGATGCTAGGGGCGGGTCGTCAATTGATCAAATGAATTGTCGATATCGAAGTAATAGTTTCTCACTATGACTCTGCCGCGGCGGCAGGCCGGATAAGCAGGAAGAGGGGCGCAGGGAGCAGAGAAGCGTTGCGCAGCGCTACGGGCAGGTGCTTGCGCGTCAGTGGCAGTGCTAAAGTAGCCGCCAAACAAGGCACGCCCATCCGGCGCACGACAAGCAGTCAGGGAAACTCTGAAGAACCGGGGGAAACATCCCCGTGACCCCATGAATGTGCTCTGAAAAATCAGGGTTTTCAGAGCATCCTTAAACAGGAGGAGTACCCATGAAGCGCATGCATCGCATACCGGCGGCCCTGGCGGGGCTGCCGGTCGTTTTGTCCCTGCTGGTGGCGCTGCCCGCCACCCCCAGCCTGGCCCAGGAACGCTTTCCGTCCCAGCCCATCCGCCTCATCGTGCCCTTCGCCCCCGGTGGCTCGGTGGATCTGGCCGGGCGCCTTATCGCCGCCGAAGCGGAGCCTGCCATGGGCACCAAGGTGCTGGTGGAAAACCGTGGCGGCGCCGGCACCCTGATCGGCACCAAGGCGGTGACGCAGTCGCGCCCGGACGGCTACACCGTGCTCGTGAACACCAGCACCGTGCTGACCAATGCCCTGGCGCACCGGGAGGCCGGCTACACCATGAAGGACCTGGCCACGGTATCCGGTGTGGGCGTGACCCATTGCGTGCTCATCACCAACAGCCAGATGCCCTTTCGCAGCATCCAGGACCTGGTGGCCTATTCGCGCAGCAACCCGGGCAAGCTCAACGTCAGCGGCGTGGGCGCGGGCAATATCACCAACCTGGTGTGGGATCGCTTCCGCCGCACCGCCAAGCTGGAGGTGCAGGAGATCAACTTCTCCGGCGGTGCCCCGGCCATGCAGGCCCTGGTGGCCGGCCAGACCCAGCTCTTCTTTGCCGCGCCGGTGAGCGTGCGTCCCGGCATGGTGGCCGGCACCGCCCGCGGCATCGCCGTCACCGGTGACACGCGCCTGGCGGTCTACCCCGATGTGCCCACCTTCCGCGAGCAGGGCATCACCAACATGCCCAGCTGCCTGTGGTACGGCGCCTTCGTGCCGGTGAAGACGCCAGCCAATGTGCTGTCGGTGCTGCAGGCGGGCTTTGCCAAGGCCATGGCGTCGGATTCCCTGCGCAACGGCCTGCTGAAGGTGGGCGTGGAACCCTGGAGCAAATCGCCGGCCGAGTTCGACAAAATGCTGGCCGAGGACGAGAAGGTGCTGGCCGCCGACATTGCCACCTCCGGGTTCAAGGCAGGGGAGTAGGCATGCACCAGTACTCAGGCTGTCCGGCATCATGAGCGACCAGGTTTTCAGCGGCATCCGGGTGCTGGGGTTGACGCGCGTCTACGCCGCCCCGTTTGCCGCCTATCAGCTCGCCCTGCACGGGGCCGAGGTCATCAACGTCGAAGACCCCGGCACCGGCGACAACGTGCGCAACATGGGCGGCGCCCACGGCAAGGCCCTGGTCGACAAGCGCATGAGCGCGCCCTTCCTCGCCCATGCGGCGGGGAAGAAGTCCATCACGCTCAACCTCAAGTCGAAGGAGGGCGTGGCGATCTTCCGCCGCCTGGCCGCCGAGTCCGATGTGCTGATCGAGAACCTGCGCACCGGCGGCATGGATGCGCTGGGTCTGGGCTACCAGGACATCAGCGC
>CAIPGJ010000125.1 GCA_903864555.1 uncultured Pseudomonadota bacterium
AGCACACGGTCTGGCTCGGCATGTTTCTGCCTGCGGGCGTGCCGGCATCCATCGTCAATCGCCTGAACAGCGAGTTCAACAAGGCGGCGAGGTCCGAGGATCTGCTCAAGAAGTTTGACGAGGTCGGTGAAACACCAGGTGGCGGGACACCGGAAGAGTTCCGGCGATATCTCGCAACGGCGAGCGAGCTGCTGTCGAAAGTCATCCTCGATAACAATATCCAGCTCGAAGAATGAAATCAGCCCTGCCGAAGTCGGCTTTAAAGGGCCAGGCTCATTCAGGATGCATTGGCGAGACTTGGCAGCATGACGAGCCTGGCTCTTTGATCTGAGCACGGCGAGACACCCTGTTTAGCCTTGAAGCTTGATCAAATGTGGATCCACCTCAGACCTGGTCGGATGCCGTGTCTTTCCGCTCCGCAGCCGCACAGCCTGCAATCGCAGCCACATCAGGCAGGCTCTCGATGTTCCAGCACAGATCGAGCAGCCTGCCAATGCCGGACATCGGCAGAATGCCCTCTGCAAGATTGCGGAATTTTCGTTCCAGGTCGACATTGGACATGGGATTGTCACTGCTGCCGATGCAATGCCCGATGCGACATTCGAGGTTGCGGCCATCGGCGAGGGCCATGCACACCTCGGCGGCATCTCCGGCCAGGGTTTCATCGCATGTCACCTCGACCCTGTCCTCCAGCGCCATGAGCACGGGATTGCCCACTTTCTCCAGTTGTGCAATTCCCGCCCGGCCGTCCACCAGCGCGGCAGCCACCCAGTGCGACAGGCTTACCTTGGCCTGCGGATCGGTCTGCGGGTGGCGATTGTTGCACAAGGTATAGGCGGCAGGACTGGTGCGCACGCTGACCCGCACCACCTGGCCATGTGCGACGGCGTGCCGCTGCCGCAGTTCCAGGCAGGCATCGATCACCGGGTGCATGACAATGCCGCAGGGATAGGGCTTGTAGGTATCGCGTTCGATTTCCCAGGGCATGCCCAGGTCCGATGTCAGCGCAGCCGGATTGGCTGCATCAGAGTACATGTCGAGAAAGCCGCGCGGTCCCTCGATGAAGCGCTCCGATCCGGTGTAACCCTCACGAGCCAGCAAGGCCGCGCGCAGGCCGCTCTCAGCCGCATGCGCCGGAATCATGGGCCCGCTCATGCTGCCATGCAGTGCGCGGTAACCGGAGCCCTGCCCGGAGGCAATGGCCATGGCACTCACCAGGCACGCGGCATCCATGCCCAGCACCCGTGCACAGGCCGCGGCGGCGCCAGGCCCGGCCACCACGCCGGTCATGTACCAGCCGATGTCGCATTGTGCCGGTGGCAGCGATACCGACCGGGCCAGCCGGCACTCGACCTCAACACCCAGTATCAGGGCAGCCAGAAACTCGCGTCCGCTGACCGGATGATGCTCGGCGAGTGCCATCAATGCAGAGGCTATCGGGCCAACCGGGTGCAGCACCATGTCCGCATGCGTGTCGTCAAAGGCATAGGCACTGGTGGCCAGGGAATTGAGCATGGCGGCAGTAAGCATGTCGGCTTTCGCCCTGCGGCCGAACAGCGTGGCCTGCGCCGGACCGGAAAGCCCGAGCATCACACGCGTGGCGATCCGGACCATCTCATGGCGCGAGCCCCCCACCGCACAGCCCGCCCAGTTCACCAGCGCCCGTGTGGCCTCGGTGCGTGCATCCGCGGAAATGTCTTCCGTGCGGATATCAAGGATAAGCTCGGCCAGCTGTCTCCCCAGCGGGCGATCAGTCTTCCTGGAGGGTTCCTGCATGGGCGTCATCTTTACAGAGGTTGACTGAGCATCAATCCTTGCGACCGGCTACCAGGCGCGCCACCTTGCCCCACCGCTCGCGCTCGCTTTGCAGATAGGCGGCGTAGACCTCGGGGCGGCTGCCCACAGGCTGCTGGCCTGCGGCGGAGATGCGAGCCTTCACCTCGGGTGCATTGACTGCCTGGGAGGCCGCCGTGTACAGCCGGTCAACGATGGGCCGGGCCGTTCCCGCAGCAACAAAGAGGCCGCCCTGGGTGGAGCTCTCGGCGTTGGCCACGCCGGCTTCCGAAAGCGTCGGCACATCCGGAAGCAGGTTGTTGCGCGCAGTGCCCCGCACGGCAAGAACCTTGAGCTTTCCGCCACCGGCGAACCGCGAGGCCACGGTGACGGAAAGGTAAAGCACGTCCAGGCGGTCGGCAATGAGATCGGTCGCCGCCGGCTGTTCCCCCTTGTAAGGGACATGCAGCATGCTGGTGCCGGTGGCATTCAGCAGCATCAGTGTGCCCAGATGCGTGGTGCTCCCCGGGCCATTGGAACCGTAACTCAGCTTGCCGGGGCTGCGCCGGGCCAGCGCAACCAGATCGGCCATGCTGTTGACACCCAGGCTGGAACGAACCACCACCGTGCCATCATCGCTCCACAATTGGGTCACCGGCACCAGGTCGTGCGCCGCGTCATAGGGTGCCTTGATCTCGGAGTACGGCGCGAGGATGGTCTGGGTGGTGGCACACACGCATACCGTGTAGCCGTCGGGTTTGGATTTGGCCACCAGATCGGCGCCAATCAGACCAGCCGCACCGGTGCGGTTTTCGATGAGCACGGTCTGGGCCAGGTGCCGGGCCAGTTCCGCGCCTATGCCGCGCGCCTGGGTGTCGGTGGAGCCGCCTGCCTCGAAGGGCACCACCAGCCTTACCGGCCGGCTGGGGTAATCCTGGGCGAAAGCCGGCAGCATCCCACTTGCCAAGGCGCCCAGCATCACCCAGCGCACCCGGCCTACAACGGGCCCCATATTCGAAAATATGCCTGATGTCCTCACGACACTCTCCTTGATTGAGTCAATGTGATTGAATGACCTCTGTGGGCCCTATTCACCTTGCCTGATCGCATCGGCTTGACCTGCGCAAGCATGCGATTGCAGCTCGCCGCAGGCTACTTTGCCGGCCTGGGCAGCCCCGCCAGATCCAGGGCCAGCCCCTTTGCCCGCTCCATGTTGTAGCGTCCGCGTGTCACCACGCGCTGGGCAAACAAACCGCCACCGCTCAGCAGATTGGCACTGGCACGATAGCCGCCGGTGCTGCTGGCCGTGACATCGCGGATGGTGTGCAGCAGACGCATCCGGTATTCGCCATCCACGCTCGATTTGGTCGCCATGTACTTCCTCACCAGATGCCCGGTTTCGGGATTTTCCAGGTCCAGCATGGAAGGCACCGTGAGGCCTGATCCACCGGCGATGTCCATCAGGTTGCGCGTCATGGTCATGTAGTTGGCTGCCGCCAGGTATTTGCCGGCATTGGTGTAGAGCTCATCCGGTGCCGGCACGCCTTCGGGCGACATCTTGCTGTTGGCAAAGGATGCCTCCAGCGTGGCGCGGATCAGCGTGGCATGGATCACCATGTCGGCAATCTTGTCCTTGATGTGAGACACCTTCTCCAGGCCATTGGCATCGGCGATGAGCTGGGCCAGCCCTGCCAGCATGTCCGCCTCGTCGGCCATGCGCGCGAGGCTCATGGCGCGCGTCCACAGGCCCAGGCTGTGTGCAAACACCGCCGCCAGCTCCGTCTCGCCATCCAGGAACACACGGTCGTTGGGAACAAACACGTCGTCGTAAATCACGAATCCCTGGGAGATGAAAGCTTTGGACGAAACGGGAAAGTCGCGTGGATCGACATAGGCCGGCGGCTTGCCGACATTGACGATCTTCACGCCCGGTGCGTTGACCGGAATCGAGAACGCGATGGCGTAGTCCTTTTCGTCCGGTTTCATCGCCTTGGTGGGAATGGTCATCAACTCATGGCCAAGCGGCGAAAGGGAGATGTGCAGCTTGGCGCCACGTACCACCACGCCATCGGGACGGCGCTCGATCACGCGCAGGTAGGCGTCCGGGTCCTCCTGCTTGGCGGGAGGCTTGCTGCGATCGCCCTTGGCATCGGTGATGCACTCGGTCATGCGCAGGTCATTCATCTGCAGATGGCGCACGAAGGCGCGGATGTTGTCGCGGCCCTGTGGCCGCACCTTGGCGATGCGGTCACCGGCGGTCAGCAGCGTCATGGCCGATGCAAAGGTGATCTCAGTGAGCATGTCGCTGTGTCGCATGTAGTGCGAGCGCAGCGCATCGGCCGACTCGGGCACATGCATGTAGTCGCTGATCACCCCTTCGCCGGGTTTGTAGTAGTGATCGTAGGTGGACTCCACATTGGCTGCGGCGCTCATCAGCGAGGGATGGCTGAACACATCATCCACCAGCCTGCCGTCCACGTAGGTCCTGCGCCCGTCCCTGAGCGATTCGCGATACTGCATGCCGGTCATCATGATTCTGCGTCTTCCTCTTCCCTGGCCCCGGATTGTCGAATCCCGGCTCAGCCAACAATGAACAATGCGGGTGGACAGATCCCCTCGCACTCACCCATCTCGTCCCCGACTGCCGGGGACTCCCAGCGCTCCTAGCGCTTGTCAGCGCCTGCCGTGACGAACAGCGCATCCACCGCCATTATCGATGAACCCGAGCAGATCAGCGGGTTGACGTCCGCCTCCTCGATCACGTCGCCGAGGTCGGCCAGCAGCTCCGAAAACCGCGAAACAATGCCGGCCAGTTGCTGCAGGTCGACCGGGGCCTTGCCGCGATAGCCTGAAAACAGGCGGCTCGCCCTGAGGCCGCCCAGCATGCGCGCGGCTTCGGATGGCGTGACGGGCGCCCGGGCCACCGCCGTGTCCTTGAGCAATTCCACCAGAGTGCCGCCGAACCCGGCCACCACCAGCGGGCCGAACTGGGGATCATGGCGCGCACCCAGCATGAGTTCGAGATCGCCCCGCACCATGGGCTGCACCAGCACACCGGCGATCTGTTTTGCGCCGGCTTTGCGGGCATTGCGCAGGATTTCTGCATGGGCCGCACGCACCTCGGCTTCGGTGCGCAGATCCAGGCGTACCGCGCCGGCTTCGGTCTTGTGCGGCAGATCCGGGGATTCCACCTTGAGCGCAACCGGATACGACAGTCGTGCCGCCGCCTGGCAGGCCGCATCAGCGGAATCGACCAGACACTCCACCACCACTGGCAGACCATACAGCTTCAGGATGGTCTTGGCATCCCGCTCGGTCACGATCCTGCCCTGCAGCGAGCCCAGCAGCCTTCTTGCCCGATCCCCTGCATCGGCAGGCGACAGTCGAGTGGCCTTCTGCCCCTGTTCCGCGAGCCACTGCCGCCGATAATCCTCGCGCCAGTGCCAGCCAGCCAGCGCTTCCATGCAGGATTCGATCGAGCGGAACAGGCCCACGCCCGGGTCGCCCGCCATGTCCACCGCACCCGGACCATGGGTCCAGCCGCTGAGCCAGCAGATCACCAGCAGCTTGCCGCGTTCGCGTGCAATGTCGCGCACCACGTTCAGCCGCTCATTCATGCGCGGGTAGGCGTAGGCATGCAGGAAAACCAGGCTGCTGTAGGTGTCGTCATCCAGCAAGGCCCGCGTCGATTCGTAGAGGATGTCCGGTTCGTTGGCGGCCTGCGCCGTGACATCGCAGGGATTGCGCAAGGCACCGTATTCGGGGACGCTCTGGCGCAGCCTTTCAAGCGTCCTGCCCTGCGGTTGCGGCAGGGCCACGCCCAGGCTGTCCGCCACGTCGGCCGAGAGCACGCCATAGCCGCCGGACATGGTCATGACGGCCGGTCCACGGCCCCTGGGCGTCCCGGCCTTGGCAAGAAAGCTGGCCGTCTCCATGAAGGCGGTGAAATTGCGGCTGACAATGACACCGGCACGCTCCAGCGCGGAGACATAAGCCGCGTGCGATCCGGCAAGAAAACCTGAGTGCGAAAGGGCTGCCGCCGCCCCGCCTTCACCCGATCCCATCTTGAAAACCACCAGGGGCTTGTTTGCCGACCAGGCAATTTCCGCCGCCTCGATGAAGCGGCGCGGGTCCTCGACCCCCTCGAACACACAGGCGATCGCGCTGCAGTGGGGATCCTCGGCAAGGTAAGCAACGTAGTCGGCCACATCGATGTCGCAGGAGTTGCCCACGGTCAGGGTGTGGCTGAAGCGCGTCCCCAGGTGCACGCCCTGTGTTATGCCGTTGCCCACCCCGCCAGACTGGCTCACCAGCCCCACCGAACCCGGACCGGCCGGCGATACGGCAAAGTCCGAGGCAAAGGTCAGCGCCATCCTGATGCTGTGGTTGCTGACGCCGACACAGTTCGGGCCGGCGATGCGGATGTTTGCCTCGCGAGCGATTGCGCTGAGGCGGCTTTGCATCGCGACATACTCCGGCTTGGCGGTCTCGGCATAGCCCGAGGCATAAATGACAGCGCCCCCTACACCCGCTTGCGCACACTCCAGCATCACCGGTTCGACAGCATCTCGCGGCAGCACGATGACCACGCAGTCCGGCACCTCGGGCAGGTCCTTGATGGCGGCATGGCAGGGACGACCGTCTATGCTGTCGTATTTGGCGTTCACCAGATGGATGCGCCCTTCATAGCCACGGCTGTTTTGCAGGGTCAGCATGCCGAAAGAAGTGGGCCGCGGCGACACCCCGACGATGGCGATGCTGGAGGGCGCGATCAGCCGGCGCAGTTGCGCATGCCGGAAAACGGAGCGGTTGGCGCTCATTTGTCGGGCATGCCCAGCATGCGCTTGCTCAGGATGTTTCGCTGGATTTCGCTGGTGCCGCCGTAGATGGTTGCCGGACGCGCAATCATGTAGAGCTTCTTGATGTCATGGCTTGTGCCATCGACCTCGATTTCACCCATGGGGCCAAACTCGGCCGCGCACTCCATGGCCGCCTCCGATACCCGCTGCACCAGTTCCCCCGAAAGGATGCGCAGTATAGACAGGTCCGAGGCTACGTCCTGGCCGGCTTCCATGCGGTCGCATACCTGGTCATACAGGGCATCCAGGATTTCGATTTCCAGCAGCATCTGGGCGAGGCGCCGGCGGAAATCCGGTTCATGCAGGATGCCCCGCCTCACGCCCACTGCATGCAGGGCTGCCCATGCGCGCCGCGGCAAACTTGAACTGCTGATGGCCAGGCGCTCCATGCCGAGCAGGCCCTTGGCCACCGTCCAGCCCTGATCGACCTTGCCCACCAGGTTGTCCACGGGCACGCGCACATTCTCGAAGAAGACTTCGCAGAACTCCAGTTCATCGGCGAGGTTGCGAATGGGCCGGATGGTAATGCCCGGCGTCTTGAGGTCGACAAGGAGGAAGCTGATGCCGCGCTGCTTGACCACATCCTGGCTGGTGCGCACCAGCAGGAAGATGTGAGTCGCATGCGCCGCACCCGAGGTCCAGATCTTCTGGCCGTTGATCACCCATTTGTCGCCTTCACGCACGGCCTGGGTGCGCAGGCTGGCCAGATCGGATCCGGCATTGGGCTCGGAGTAGCCCTGCGCCCACACATGCTCGCAGCTCAGTATGCGTGGCAGGTAGTAGGCACGCTGGGCTTCGCTGCCGAAACGCATCAGAATGTCACCCAGCGACCAGATGCCATGATCGATCCAGCGTGCCGCACCGGCACGATCCAGTTCCTCGTGATAGATGGCGTGCTTGCGTATGGACAGGGCCAGGCCACCGTACTGCACCGGCCATCCCGGCGCCCGCCAGCCACCACGGGTCAGACACTGCATCCAGTCGATGGCGGGCGCCCCGAGCAGACGATCGGCAGGACGCCGGTAGTCTTCCGGCAAGTTGTACTGCAGCCAGTCCCTGAATAGGCGGCGGAACGCCTTATCACTAAGCGCGTTGCAGTCCGGTCCCGCACCATCGGGCCTACCCCCCGCATCCAGGCCTGATGCCGCTGCGGCAACTACGTCCACCCGCCCCTCATGAGGGGCGGGCGTTGCGTCGGGCTCACGCAGGTCCATGAAGCGTCGGCGATGGGCATCGGCGCTGCCCAGCCATCCGGCAAATCGCAGGGCCGAGCGCAGATACAAACCGATATCGGCCTCGTCGGTGAAACCCATGCCGCCATGCAACTGTATGCAGGACCGCGTGACCAGCAGCGACGCATCATTGCAGCACGCCTTGGCCGCACTCACCACGGCCTTGAGACCATCGGGGTCAGCGCCGTCATGGTCCAGATGCACCACGGCGCGGGCCAGTGCCGCTTCGGCGCGCCGCACCTGTATGGCCAGATCCACCACACGATGCTGCAGCGCCTGGAAACTGGCCAGCACGCGACCGAACTGAATCCGCGTCTTCAGATAGTCAACGGTCACGGCCAATGCCTTGCGCGACAAGGCGACCTGCCAGGCGCAGACCGCCACGGTGGCCTCCAGCAGGGCGCGCTCCAGCAGTGCTTGCGCCGCCGGACCACGGGCGAGGATTGCATCAGGACTGACCGGGACGCCCGAAAAGGTGACATCGGCGGCACAGGTGCCGTCGATGAGCCGGTGTTCCTGCACGGAAATTCCGGCTGCGTCACGCGGCAGATGAACGATGACCAGTTCGTCCTGCAAACGCGCTGATACCAGCAGATCGTCGGCTCCAGGCAGCGAGGCCACGAAGCGCTTCGTTCCCGAGAGACACAGGGCGCCAGCCTTGCCTGTCAATGCAGCGCCGAGGGACTGGTCCGGCTCGATCTGGTCCGGTTCTTCCTGCCAACAGACAGCAAGCACCCTCTCGCCCGCCATGGACTGTTGCACGAGAGTGTTGCGCAAGGACGAAGGTGCTGCGCCCTGCAGGATCGCGGACGGGAGCAAGGAGCAGGCTATCCATGGCTCAGGCAGCAGCGCGCTTCCCATCTCCTCGGCAAGCGCGCCGATGTGACGGAATTCGAGTTGCAGGCCGCCGGATTGCGCATCGATGCGTACGGACAGCCAGCCCAGCGCGGCCATGTCCTTCCAGAATCCGCGTTCGTATCCCTGTTCTGCGCCACGCAGGCTGCGTATGCGCTTGCCGGAATGTCGCCGGCCCAGGAAGTCACTGGCCCCCTTGCGCAGGATCAGGGCAGTTTCGGCCTCCGGATCATTGTCATTTTTTTCCGGACTGGATGTATTCATGTCGATTGTCAGTGAAGCTTTCCGGCCATTGTGCCAGCACGCTGGCATTGCCCTACCCCAAGCCGGATAGTCGGTCTTGCGGTAGATTGACTTGAACAAGCTCGAACTTGAACAAGCTCGATAATGTTAGCAGGGTGTTGAAAATGGGGGATACGATTCCCCTTGCCCTCTGAATCGGACGTTGTTGAAAATAGTCTCTCTATGAAGTATGTGTGTATGATTTGAAAAAAATTGTCGAGAAAATGATCTTCAACAGCCGGTTATCGTTTTAACAGTCGCGCGTCCAGAAAAATTTGGAATCTTGCATAAAGTGACACGCGCATGCTTCGACAGACTGTATGGTTCAGGATCGAGGGGGGAAAGATAATGCGCTTTTCACGTTTGTCGCAGATGTCACTGCTGGCAGCCTTTGCAGCCGCCAGCCTGTTTGCACATGGTTTCGTCCGCGCCCAGGGCTATCCGGCCAAGCCGGTGAAGATCATCGTTTCCTTTCCGGCGGGCGGTGCCACGGACATCATAGGCCGCCTGCTGGCTGCCGACCTGGGCAAATCGCTCAACCAGAATTTCCTTGTCGAAAACCGCGCGGGGGCAAGCGGTGCGATAGGCACCGACGCGGTGGCCAAGTCACCGGCTGACGGCTATACGCTGCTGTTCTCTGCGGGTGGATCCCTCACCATCAGCCCGCATTTCGGCAAGCTTCCCTATGACCCTCTGAAAGACCTCGCTCCGGTCAGCCTGGTGGTAAAAAACGACGGCATCCTGGTGGTATCACCGTCATTTCCCGCCTCAAGCGTGAGGGAATTCATCGCCCTACTGAAGAAGTCGCCTGGCAAGTACTCCTTTGCATCCTCGGGAACCGGAGGACCGACCCATCTCACGGGGGAACTGCTCAAGAGCATCGCAGGCGTGGACATCGTGCACATCCCCTACAAGGGCGACGGCCCCGCCTCGGTGGATGTCATGGGCGGACAGACACCCATCATGGTAACTGTGCTCGCGAGCATCGCCACCCACGTGCGTTCCGGAAAGCTGAAACCAATCGCATCCCTGGGCGCCACGCGATTTCCACAAATGCCAGACCTCCCGACATTTGCCGAATCCGGATTTCCCGAATTCACCGGCGGTACCTGGCTGGGCATGCTCGCTCCTGCCGGCACACCGTCCGATGCAGTGAACAGGCTGAATGAGCATGTGCGACGCAGCGTGGCCTCGCCGGAGACACGGGAGAAGCTTATTGCTCAGGGCGCCACCCCGGCGACGAATACGCCTGAGGAATTTTCCGCCCATATCCGTGAGGAGCACGCCAAGTGGGCGCGGGTCATACAGTCGGCGAAGATCAAGCTTGACTGAGTCCAACTGACATCCGGCGGCATCTGGCCCAATCTGGGAACTGGCCGTCTGCCCTCCTCATACGTTCCGTGAGCCGCACCCGATCGTTACGCCAGGCCGCTTTACATCGCCCCGCTCGCACTATTCGGGCTTGACGTGGTTTCCGCCATCACTTGCGCCACTGGGCCGTCTCACTGCGGATGAAGGCACGACCTGTTGCAGCGTCCCCGCCATGAGCTCCGCACCGAATTGGGCCAGGTAATCCTTCACTTCCTGGGAGCGCAGGTCTGCCCTGCTAGGCCAAGAGTTCGACCAATTCCCTCACATTGCGGACTTCCCTGAAATTGCGTATCACCTGGCTGCATCTCTCGATGTTCGCAACGGATGTGCCGGCGAAAGGACACAGAATGCGAAACTTCTTCTCCACATCGGCCCAGTCGATGCCATTGATGGCCGATCCGCGCGGCGCATAGACCGTGTCGGTGAAACTGCGGCCATCCGTGGTGGTCACCGTTACCGTGGCCCCCTGCTTGTAGCGTTCCAGATTCTCCGTCGGCGGCTCACCCACCTGCACCAGGTCCAGCAGCCGGCCTATGGTCGGGTCCATGATTTTCTCCGGCGAGGCATGCGCCCAGGAAAACTCGCGATCTGCCACGCTGGCTGCCGCAAAATAGGCCGGGCTATGGGCCATGCCAATGAGGTCAGTCGGATGACGGGGCCCCGTGAGCGTGCGCACATTCGGCCGCGAGCAGATGATGGCCGCAATCTCATTGGGGGCGACATTGGCTTTGCGCGAGGCATTCGCTGCGGCCTCTGCCATGGCGTGGTGCGGGTGGCCACCGGGCACCAGTTTGATCGCCATTTCGGTGAGGATTTCCCAGCGTTTGCCGAAATCGGCAGTTACGCTCGCCACGCGTCCGGACGCCTGTGCATCCTGGCCATAGATGTGAAAGAACCCTCTTGGGTGCTCGAATATGCTGTCTTCGGCGGTATAGCCCAGCCTGGCCATCTGCGCCGCGTTGACGCCAAGCATGGCGGCCAGTCCGGCGTGGTGCTCGCGCGCCGTGCTGGTATTGGCTGCCGCCATGATGCCGGCAACCGAGGTGGCCGCCAGGGCAAGCGCATGGGTCATCTGTGCCTGGCTGAGTTTGAGCAGCAGGCCTGCCGCAACGGCCCCGCCAAAAATCGCTATCACGCAGCCGTGGTAGCCCTTTTCCATCAGGCCGGGCACCACGGCGCCATTGATGCGGCCGGCAGCCTCATAGCCCAGGGCAATGGCTGCGAGCACCGCCTTGCCATCGGCTCCGGTGTTCTCCGCTACAGCAATCGAACAGGCCGCCAGCGTGGTGCCTGGATGGGTGATGTTGCGCAGGTCGCTGTCATCGGAGGCAGCTGCATCGCTCATCAGGGCATTGATGCGCGCCGCTGCAATCACCGGCAATCTCGGTCCGCCGCCGAACCACAGCGTCGATTCAGCCACGCCACCGCGCTGCAACTCCAGGGTGCGCATGATCTTCGCAGAATCCTGGGTGAAGCCCAGCGAGGCACTGGCCACGGTGCTGGAAATCAGCATCGCCGCATAATCGATCGCCCTTGGCGGGATGTCTTCGTACTTGTGGCTGGTGAGAAAACCTGCAAGCTCCCCTGCGATTGTCATCTGTTCCATCCTCAGCTGTATTCATGGCAGACTGTGTTCATGAGTATGATGGCTCGTGGCACAGCAAAGAGACAGAAGGATTATCCTTCTCCCGCCCCATATGTGCATTTGTTGATGAAAGCGCCTCCCAGATTATCGATATTATGGGGGAGAGCCAGTCATGGATGGTCCGACCCTATCAGATCAGAAAGCAGTCTTCTGCCCAGACCACGATGATCCAGAAAAAAAACATTCATGCCCTGTTTAATCCAGCCTCTGTTGCAGTGCTGGGGGCCACGCCCGACATCAGCAAACCCGGCGGAAGGTCCCTGGCTTTCCTCAAGAAGTTTGGCTACAGGGGAAAAATATTTCCCGTCAACGCCAAGTATCATGAGATCGATGGCCTGACGTGCTACCCGGATCTGCAATCCCTGCCGGAGCCGGCCGAACTGGTCATCCTGCTGGTGCCGGCCCATGCAGTCCCGGAGTATCTCAAGCTTGCAGGGCAGGCCGGGGTCAAGGCGGCAGTCATCTGCACCAGCGGATTTGCCGAAGCAGGCAACGCCGGCATTGCGCTTCAGCGTGCTTTGGAGGCCGCGGCGCGCGAGAACGACATTGCCGTGCTGGGGCCGAATTGCCTGGGACTGATGGATCTGCACAGCGGCCTCACGGCGACATTCACGACTGCGCTCGAAGGGTCATTTACGGCCACGGCCGGACCGGTCGCATTCGTCAGCCAGAGCGGCGCCATGGGGGCGGCGGTGTTTTCCATCGCCCAGCGCGATGGTGTTGCTCTCGGTAAATTCATCAGCACCGGCAACGAGGCGGTGCTCGATTTCACGGATTTCCTTGAATACCTGAGCGACGATCCGCAGATATCGCTGATCCTGGGTTATATCGAAGGCGTGCGCGACGGGCGACGCTTCGTGGCGGCGGCACGTCGTGCACGTCGGGCGGGCAAGACCGTGGCAGTGCTCAAGGTGGGCAAATCCGATGCCGGCATGCAGGCTGCCAAGTCCCATACCGGGGCGCTGGCCGGCAGTGCGCAAGTCTATGAGGCGGCATTCCGCCGTGCCGGCGTACTGAGTGTTGATCATGTGCGCACCTTGCTCGACATGGCAGTGGCCCTGCCTGGCCAGAAACCGGCTGGCGGGCGGCGCGTCGGGATCATCAGCATGTCGGGGGGGGCCGGTGTCATGATGGCCGATGCCTGCGCAGCGGGCGGACTGGAGGTCACGCCGCTTGCTGCCGCAACCCAGGATGCACTGGCAAAGGTGCTGCCAGACTTTGTCGGCAGGAGCAATCCGGTGGACTATGGTCCGATATACGGGGATCCTGATGCCATCGAAGCCTGCATTGATATCACCGCGGCCGATCCCGGCATCGACATCCTGCTCGTATTCATGGGCTTGTCACCGGGCATGGTCGGAATCATAGAACCTCGACTGGCACGGGTTCAGGAGCGCTGTGGCAAGCCGCTGATCACGGCTTGGATGGGCGGGCCTGTGCATGGAATCACTTCGCTGCGCAAGGCCGGCATTGCCACCTTTGACGATCCGTCGCGTGCGGTGGAGATGGCCATCCAGCTGGTGCGGGTGGCACTGCCCCTGCCCGGCGATGATCTGCCGGCCGAAGCAGTGCCCCTGTCGCCCCGAGCCATGGCCACGCAACGAACCCTGAGGGAGGCCATCGCTGCAGGGCAGAGTGCACTCAGTGAGCGCGAGGTGAAGGCGCTCATGGCGGGCTATGGCATTCCGGTGGTGCCCGAAGTGCTTGCCCGGACGGCGCAAGAGGCCGAAACGGCGGGGCGCCGCTTCAATCGCCCATTGGCGGTGAAAGCCGAGTCTCCGGATCTGCTGCACAAGTCCGATGCGGGTGCCGTTTGTCTTCGGGTCGCACCGGAAGATGCCGCCAACGCCTTCAACCAGGTCGTGGCCGCAGCTGCCAAAGCGGTTGGCGCCGACAAGGTGCGCGGCGCGCTGATTCAGCCCATGGCACAAGCCGGACTGGAAGTCCTGGCAGGACTGCGTCACGATGCGCAGTTCGGTCCGACCATCACGGTTGGCCTGGGCGGAGTTACCAGCGAAGTGCTGGCGGATGTCATCACGGAAATTGTGCCGATTGATCTGGATCTGGCGCGCTCCATGCTGCGGCGATTGCGCAGTGCCCCCCTTTTCGGGCCCTTTCGTGGTGGAATGGCGAGGGACATCGATTCGCTGGCGGAAACACTGGTGGCGCTCAGCCATTTTGCATTGGATGCGGGGCCACTGCTGGCCGAGCTGGACCTGAACCCGGTCATCGTGCACGAGGCCGGATCAGGGTGCACGGTCGTGGATGGTGCTGCAGTCCTGGGGATGGATGAGGTCCCACCAGTCTCATCATAGAGGCCAGACCCGCTTAAAGTGGGCAGAATTTCAGGCAAGGAGGAGCAGGATATGGCAAGCAAGAGTGTGCTGCGCAATGCGGCAGCAGTCATCAGCACGGCCACAAAAGTGGTGGGGAGAAACGACCCGAAGATCACTTCCCTGCAGGCCCAGCTTTATGCCTGCCAGGACGCTATCAGGAAGGCGGGCATAAACAAGCATCAGCTGGGAGCGGTTTATACCTGCCGCGCCCCCATGGGCTATACCGCGTTGCAGTGGAACATGCGAATTGTCCAGGAACTGAAGATCGTGCCCAATGTGTCCACGGAGATAACCGCGCACGGGGCAGGCGTGCTGAGCACCTTGTCGCATGCCGCCATGGCGGTTCAGGCCGGCGTGGTTGATTACGCGCTGTGCTGCAGCGGCTGCACCGGTCCGTTGTGGGTGGACATGATCCGGGTGAATGCCTCCATCGAATCCGACCTGCAGTTCGAGCTTCCCTATGGCGTGACCACGCCGGCACTGTACGCACAGTGGGCCCAGCGCTACATGTACGAGTTCGACATCAAACCCGAGGATCTCGCCATCATTGCCGTGGAGAACCGCAACTGGGCGATTCATCATCCCGATGCGGCGATGAAGGACAAGGGCCCGATCACGGTACAGGACGTGCTGGAATCGAAAATGCTGGCATCGCCGATCCGGATGCTCGACAGCAGCTCATGGTATCGCGGCGGCATCGGTTTCGCGGTGGTGATCACGCGGGCGGACAATGCACGCAGCGAGCAGAAGCCGGTCTACATCACCGGCTTCGGGGCTGCCACCACCCACGAGTGGCTGACCGACCGCATGCACCTGTCCGGAGTGGAGCCGTCCATGAAGCCCAATCTCACCACCACCGGGGCCAAGCCGGCCGCTGACTATGCCTACGAAATGGCCGGGCTGAAGCCCTCCGACATCGACATCGTCGAGACATCCGTGCCATTTACCTTCGCCAACATGATGGCCCTGGAAGACCTGGGCTTTTGCAAGAAGGGCGAGGGCAAGTATTTCGTTCGCGAGGGTGGCATCGCTTTCGATGGTGGCCTGCCGTTCAATACCAATGGCGGCTACCTCAGTTTCGGGCAGCCGCCGCACGGCATGCACATGGCCATCGAGGCCATCGAGCAGCTGCGTGGCGAAGCCCGCGGCAAGCAGGTCAGGAATGCCAAGCGGGCGCTGGCGCACTTTCATGGCGGCCCGCTGGCGACCCATTCGGTCGTGATCATGAGCAACGAGGAGGGTTTGTAATGGACTCGGTGATGGACGTTAACTGGGCGGAAGGCACGCCCCTGATGGCGGGCCCCTTCATGATGGGGCTGGCCGAGCCTTCGCCGGAGACGGCCGGATACTGGGAGGGCATCAAGCAGGGCAGGCTGCTCATCAAGCAGTGCACCGGTTGTGGCAAGCACAATTACCCGCGCCGCATATTCTGTATCGGTTGCGACGGTGATGAGTTCGAATGGGTGGAGGCCCAGGGCACCGGCACCGTCTATACGTTCAGCACCGTGTACCGTGCTCCGATCCCGGCATTCGAAAAGGAAATCCCCTATACCGTGGGCATCCTGGAACTGACCGAGGGCGTGTACCTTTTCTCGCGGATCATTCCGGAAAAGGGCAAGGAGGTGAGCATCGGTGCCCGCGTGCAGCTGACTTTCCAGGAGACGGGCCCGCACGGGCGCTTGCCGGCATTTCAAATCGTCGGCTGATCCCGGCAAGCGGAACGGCTGGTGCCGCCTGTTCAGGGATGGCATCGGCACGGATCCTGGATCGTTTCCAATCAAGGAAGGATGCAAGAAATGCCGCACCTGCAAGTGGCGCCTGATCTGGACATGTCCTATCGCATGGACGATTTCACCGATCCATGGAAGCCTTCCGATGTGGTTCTCATGCTGCATGGTGTGGCGGAGAACGGCGGCGTCTGGTTTGCATGGGTGCCCCATCTGGGACGCAAGTTCCGCATTCTTCGTCCGGACATGCGTGGATTCGGCGCGTCCACTCCGATGACCGCGGAGTATCGCTGGTCCCTCGACCGGATCGTCGAAGACTATGTCGTGCTTCTCAGGGAACTGGGGATTCCCCGGGTACACCTCGTGGGCGCAAAGCTGGGTGGCATGATCGCATTGCATTTTGCGGCGACATACCCGGATCTGGTGCACACGCTGACCGTGCTGGGCGGTCCTGTATCGGGCAAGCAGGTGCCCACCGCGACCATGCCCTCCATCGTGCATGAGTTCGAGAAACACGGCGTCGAGGCCTGGTCCTGGATCAACATGGACAAGCGCCTGGGCAGTGCCATGCCGAAGGAGGCGAAGGAGTGGATGGCGAAGACCATGGGCAGAACGTCCGTATCGACGCTGCAGGGCTGCTTTCGGGATGATGTCGGGTTTGATGTCAGCCAGGAACTGGATCGCATTGTCTGCCCGACACTCATCGTGACCACCACGGCAAGTGGCCTGGGATCGGTGGAGCAGGTTCGCGCCTCGCAAAGGCAGATCAGGCATTCGGAACTGGAGGTCATGCAGGGAGACTCGTTCCACGTAGCCTTTTCCGATGCCGATCGCGCCGCCCTGCGAACGCTTGCTTTCATTGAGGAAAACGCCCGATCAGCATGAAGTCATCCAAGGATGCTCTGAGCAATCCTGTATTTTTCAGAGCGTATTCATAGGGGGCATGGGGATGTTTCCCCGGGTTATTCAGAGTTTCCCAAAGGCACACAATTCGGAAAGGGGATCATCATGACATTCTCAAGAACCGGAACGGTTGCGATCGCCGCGATCTGCGCTCTTGCAACGACCGGTGCCCACGCGCAAAGCCCATACCCGTCCCGTCCTGTCCAGCTGGTCGTGCCCTATGGCGCTGGCACCAGTGATCTCATGGGGCGAATTTCCGCTGCCTGCCTTGCTTCGCGCTTCAAGCAACCTGTCCTGGTGCTCAACAAGCCCGGAGCCAATGCCGAGCTTGGAGGGAACTTCGTCAAGAGTTCCCCGCCCGACGGCTATACCCTGATCCTGACATCCAGCGCCACAGTCACCGATCTTGCAACCAAGCGCGCACCGACGTTCGATGTGCGACAGGACCTGGACCCCATCTCCAAGCTCGGTTTCGGGGTGCAGGGTCTGTACGTGAATGCCTCACTGCCGGCCAGGACGGTGGCCGAATTCGTGAGTCATGCAAGAGCAAACCCGGGCAAGCTCAACTACGCCACCACCGGCGTGGGCTCGGTGAACCAGCTTTCCACCGAGGCATTGGCACTCAGTGCGGGCATCCGCATCGTGCACGTGCCCTACCCCCAGGGGACCGGTGCCCTGCTCAACGGGTTGATGAGTGGAGAAATCCAGATCGTGATGACCTCGCTTTCAAGCGCACAACCGGCACTGAGCACCGGGAAGATCCGCCTGCTGGTAGTGCTGGAGAGGGAAAGATCGCCTTCCCGCCCCAATCTGCCGACGCTGGTCGAGGAACTGCCGGGCATGGCCATTTTCACTGGCACGCTTTGGTATGGTTTCTTTGCGCCCCCCAAGACCGGGAAGGACATCATCCAGAAAGTGCACGGAGAGGTCGTCGCCTGCCTGAAGGATCCTGCAGTGAAGGCGGGAATGCAGAAGCTGGGCTTTGAGGAGAACCAGATTGTTGCCAACACACCGGAGGAATTCCGGGCCTCGATCATCGAGGAGATCAATCAGCTCAAAGACGTGGTCCAGCGGGCCGGGATACCGCTTCTGTAGGTAAAGGCATATCCGGGGCGAGATGTCGCAGCACATGCAGCGTAGAACGGTTTATCGCAATTCATTTATCGGGAGCATCGACATGCAAGGCAGATCAACCCAGTCGCCAGTGGCGGTCTCCACCGTGCTGTTCATCCTGGCACTTTCCTTCATCGGGGCGGTATCAAAAGCGAGCGCCCAGGAGTATCCGAACCGGACGGTCAGGCTGATTCTGCCTTTCCCTCCGGGAGGAACCACCGACAATGTTGCTCGTGCTGTCGCCGACCGTCTGACCAAGCCGCTCGGACAGACGGTGATCATAGAGAACCGCGGTGGTGCCGGCGGCATGATTGGTGCCAGGGCGGTGACATCCGCGAGGCCGGATGGCTACACGCTTCTCTTCGGTGCCAGCTCGGTGGCGGTGGGACTGGGCTTCGAGACCAAGGATCCCTACGATCCGCTGGATGACCTGACCGGCGTATCCATGGTGGCGCAAGTCACCCTCGCTCTGGCCGTGCATCCATCGGTTCCCGCCAAGAACCCAAAGGAGCTGGTGACGCTGATCAAGTCCCAGCCCGGCAAATTCAATTCGGCTGTGCCCGGGATGTGGTCCCTGCCACACCTGTTCTTGTTGCTGTTCATGCAGCGAACCGACACCAAGATCGAGGCGATCGCCTATAACGGCGGCGGGCCGGCTGTTACGGATCTGCTCAGTGGAAGGACGCAGATGACCATCATCAATCTGCCCACGATTTTCCAGCACATCAATTCGGGAAAGCTGCGTGCGGTTGGAGTGGCAGGCATCCGTCGTGCCGAGCAATTGCCCGATACGATGACTTTCGAGGAGTCCGGGTATTCAGGACTGACGGCGACCACCTGGAATGCGATTTTTGCTCCCAAGGGCACACCAGCCGAAATCAACACCAGGCTGAACCGGGAGATCGTTGCCATCCTGCGCTCGGCCGAAGTCAAGTCCTACCTCGGAAAATTCGGTGCCGAGCCGATGATTGCTACGCCACAGGAGTCAGATGCCTTCGTGAGAAGTGAAGCCAGACTGTGGCGCAAGGTGATGTCAGATGCGGGGGTAAAGGCCGAATAGTGAGTGGTATGGCGAAGCCGCCATCGATTCCACTTTCGAGACTGGCCTGTCAGTCATAGGGAACGTAAGCCACAGCCCCTCGCATACACTAGCCCTTCCGCTTCACCGCTGGTGTATCCCATGCCCCGC
>CAIPGJ010000126.1 GCA_903864555.1 uncultured Pseudomonadota bacterium
GCACAGGTCGGCACGTACATTGAATGCTTGCCGGCGCCACCCGCAACGATGACCATCACATCTTCGGGGCATTGCGCCACCGACACACCCGTGGACAGCGGACGGTCCAGATAACGCCGGGGCAGGAAGCGCCACAGCCGGCGCTCGATGTTTTCCTTCGAGAAGCGCGACACCGGGATGCGCGCATCCTCGTACACCGTCCTTTGCACATCGGCCTTGCTCCAGCCATCGGCGGCAATGGTGGCGGCGTGCTCCGGGCTGAGGATGAGCAGCGGCTCGCCGGCGTAATAGACATTGTTCTGCCCGGTGGTGGCGATGGCGCCGCAGAGGGTGGTCATCAGGCCGCCGGCGGAGGTGCTCTCGTGTTCATTGATGTTCAGCGGTGCTTCGGCATCGAGCAAGGTCACGGTGCTGACATCCACCGCAAAGCCGCGATCGACGCGCAACGGCGCCCAGGGACTAGCCGCCTCGTTCTCCGCAATGCAGTAGCTGTACTTGCCGGGGTGGCCGAGGGTGGCCTTGTCGATCTCCACCGGCTGTCCACCACCGATGTTGATCAGCATCAGCCGGATGGCACGCCCGATCACGCCATTGGCCCACGGACCGGGACCGAACAGGCCGGCACCGGCGTGGATGCCCAGGCGGCTCGCCAGCGGGCCGCTGACGATGAGCAGCGGCGCCACCGGATGGGTAGTCGCCTGCACGGCCTTGAGGTTGAAGGCGGGATCGATCAGCGCATCGGCTGCGGCCACCAGCAAGGGCAGGTGCGCCGGCCGGCAGCCGGCCATCACGGCATTGACGGCGATGTGAGCGACCGTGACCACACCCAGGCCCGGTGGCATGCTGCCGATGACACGTGTGCCATCACCACCGAAACCGGCCAGCATGGCCGCGACGCGCGCCTCGGTGGGGGGCACCAGTGGCAAGCCATCCCCCCAGCCGCGCGCGATGAACTCGGTTTGCAGGTCAGCCCAGTCATCGCGCGCATCGATCTCGACCGTTTCCAGACTGATGCTGCTTCTGGCATCGGCTTCGGCAGCCGCCAGCGGCTGCACCAGCTTCAGGAGGATGTCATCGAAGGCCGCATCCAGCTTGACCAGCACCCCCGGCAGCGGCATGCCGGCCACCGGATGTGCAATCACCACCATGGGCAGCCCGGACAAGCCGAGGACGCGGGCCTGATTGCGCGCCAGGCCCTCGAAGGCGCTGGTCACCAGCAGGACCGTGGGCAAGCCGAGCTTCTCGGCCTCGATGCTGTCGTGGACACTCCACGACGTGCACCCGCCTCAGTCGCCCAGGGCATTGATCAGCACATCGGCCTGCTGGCGCAGCGAAGCCATCACTTCAGGCGAGGCCGGCAGCCCCATGCCCTGCTTGGCGATGCGAAAGGTCTGCACACCGGGCAGTCGCTGCTGCAACTGCGCCTCGAGGTGCAGCAGCATCCTGTCCACCGGCGCCTTGGTGTTGTCGAGCAGACCGATGCGCAGGCCCTGCAGGCTGGCCGGCCTGGGCTGCACCTGCAGCGTGGTGGCGGAACGCCGGCTTCGGGGTGAATACATCAACATGGGTCATTTCCTTGCAGTGGCGGTTCTACCCGGCATCAGTCCGAATCACGCAGGCCTGACTCCGAGTGGGTGACGCATTCCGTTCTATATACTCAGGCCGATCAGGATCAGAACCTGAGAACAATTCCGAAATGGCCTTGCCCGGAAACGGGCAGCGGACCAGGATCAGGACCAACAATAACCCATCCCCGGGAGGAGACCATGATGAAGCATCGCGCCCCGCTGTCGGTCCTCGCATTCGCACTGCTGCTCGGCAACGCGTCCGGCCTGCTGGCCCAGCAGTATCCTGCCAAGACGGTACGCACCATCGTCAGCTTTCCGGCTGGCACCACGGTGGACCTGGTGACCCGCCTGTTCACGCCGCGCCTGACCGAACTCTACAACCAGCCCTTCATCGTCGAGAACCGCGCCGGTGCCGCCGGCAATGTCGGCGCCGAGTTCGTGGCGCGCTCGGCCCCGGACGGTTACACCCTGCTCTCGGCCGCAGCTTCGATTCCCAGCAGCATGTCGCTGTACAAGGACCTGCCCTTCGATTTCGTGCGCGACTTCCAGCCCATCGCCATGCTGGCTTCCTCGCCTTTCGCACTGGCCGTCCATCCCTCCACCGGTGTGACGACGGTGCAGGAACTCATCAAGCTGGCCAAGGGCAAGCCCGGCCAGTTCAACTTCGCCTCCACCGGCACCGGTGGCACCAACCACCTCGCGGGCGAACTCTTCAACAGCATGGCCGGCGTGAAGATCGTGCATATCCCGTACAAGAGCACCATCACCGCCCTGCCCGATCTGGTGAACGGCAACGTGGCCATGATGTTCGCCGGCGTGGGCCAGGTGCAGGCCTTCGCCAGGGCCGGCAAGCTGCGCATCCTCGCCGTCAGCACCGTGGCACGCAGCACCCTGATGCCGGATGTGCCGACAGTGGCTGAAGCAGGCCTGCCCGGTTATGACTCCTCCAGCTGGTTCGCCCTGCTCGCGCCCACGGGGGCACCGGCCGGCATCGTCACGCAGCTGAACGGCGCCCTCGTCAAGTTCTCGCAGACACGGGAAGTACGCGAGCAACTGGCCAGCCAGGGCGCCGATCCGGCCGGCGGATCACCGCAGCAGGTGGCGACTTTCATCAGGGCCGAAGTGGCGAAGTTTGCCAAGGTGGTGGCCGAGTCGGGCGCGAAGCCGGACTAGCCCGGGGAGGGCCCCGTCCGGGCCCCGGGGCCCGGGGCCCGGCGCAGCCGCTTATTGCTCGGCCTTGATGTTCCCGTCGCGCACGATCTTGCGATAGCGTGCGATTTCCGTTACCAGCAACTGTGACAGCTGCTGCGGCGTGCTGCCCACGGCAAAGCCACCATCCGCATCCAGCTTCTTCGCCACATCGGGTGACTTCACCACGCGCGCAAACTCGGTGGCCAGGCGGTTGACGATGGCGGGCGGCGTGCCGCC
>CAIPGJ010000127.1 GCA_903864555.1 uncultured Pseudomonadota bacterium
AGGTTCTCGTTTATTTTCTCCACTTCCGCCCGCACATCGCGTGAGAGCTCCAGCGGATTTGCAACTGCCTGCTTGATTATCCCGATATTGAGCGAGGGCTTTCCATTGAATCTGGAAATGGTTCTTTCATCCACCGGTCCGACGACGACATTGGCAATATCGCGGATGCGCACGGAATATCCACCGACATTGGACACGATGATGTCTGAGAATTGCTCCACTGTCTGAACGCCCGTTTGCGATACCACCGTAAACTCGCGAGCATCGGATTCGATGCGCCCAGCAGGTATTTCCGCGTTCTGGCGTCTCAGGGAATCTTCCACGTCCTGCACTGTCAGCCTGTAGGCTGCAAGGCGGGTTCGATCGATGAAGATGCGCATGGCCATGAGTCGTTCACCGAACACCCTCACTTCAGCCGTGCCTGGAATCACTGACAGGCGCGGCTTGATATAGCGATTGACGTAATCAGATGCCTCCAGTGTGTTCAGCGTTCCCGCCTCCACAGCAATGCTGACCACCGACTGGGAGTCTGCCTCCACCTTGGCGATCACCGGCTCTTCAACCTCTATGGGAAGTCGCCCGCGTACCCGTGACACCTTGTCCCTGACGTCCGCAGCTGCAGAATCCGGGGTACGGGACAATTTGAAACGCACATTGATGATGCTGCGTTCCGGGCGGCTTTGCGATGACATCTGCTCCACCCCCTCGATGCCGGACAACGAATCTTCGATGATTTTTGTCACCTGGGATTCGATCACCTCGGCCGAGGCACCGCGATAATTGGTGGTGACACTGACGATGGGATCGTCAATGCGCGGATATTCTCGGATGGACAGGCGCTGGTAGGAAACCAAGCCCAGCAACAATATGACCAGGGACAGCACGGTTGCAAAAACCGGCCTGCGTACACATAGCTCGGGAAGAGACATGGGTTACCTCACTTGAAGTGCTTCGGACACAACCATCCGGACAGGTTGCTTACGATTTTGGAGCTGGTGCTGCGCCTTCGCCTGAACGCTGCTTGGTGCCCGCGTCCCCGGCCCCCCCTGCCTTTGCAGCGCGAACTGCCGAACCATCCCTGAGTCGTGACTGGCCGGCGAGAACGATCACGTTGTCCTTCTCGACACCACTGATTATCTCCACCTTTCCGTCGCGCCTAAGCCCAGTGACAACTTTGACACGCTCGGCGCGGTCATCCATCACCCGGAATAGGAACTGCTCGCTTCCCTGAGGCACAAGAGCCTCTTCAGGCACGACCAGTGCATCCTGCTTGGCACTGGTGATCAGGCTCACGCGTGCGAACATTCCAGGCCTCAGATTACCGGGATTCTTGACTTGCGCTCGGATGACTAGCGCCCTTCCGGCAGCGTCCAGCAGCGGATTGAGCGCTGTAACCCTGCCGGTGTAAGTCTTGCCCGGCAGGGCATCAAGCGCCAGATCCAGCGACTGCCCGACCTTGACCTGGCTGAGGAACATTTCCGGGATCCTAAAGTCGACCTTGATCGGATCAATTGCCTCAAGGTTGACAAGATCCGTAAGGCCTTCCCGCACATAGTCTCCGACGGATACCACCCTCAAACCAATGAAGCCGGAAAACGGTGCCTTGATCTCGGTCTTCGCCAGTCTCGCTTCCGCCAATCCCGTAGCAGCCTGGGCCACCTCGAAGGTATTCTTGGCTTCGTCTCGCGCCTGGCTGGAGATGAAGTTGCGCGTCGAAAGATCGACTGCGCGCTCGTACTTGCTCTTGGCGAGCGCAAGATTGGCACGTGCCTGCTGGACTTCTGCTAGGTTGACCGCAGGATCAAGCCGGACCAGTACACTTCCTTTTGTGACCTGCTGACCTTCCTGAAACTCGATGGCAGTGATGCGCCCGGAGACTTCAGGCCTCAGCATCACCGACTCATCCGACCTAAGACTGCCAACCGCGGTGATTGTCTGTGGCATGGCTGCGGTGGATACCTTGGTCAGTTCCACCGGCACCGGTCCACCGCCACCCTTGCCCGCCCCACCCTTGGCGCCCTTCGATTCCCCAGCCTGGTTGTTTGCCACAGGTGCCGGAGTTCCGGGTGTGCGCAGCCCGCCGGCCCAATACCCCGCACCACCCACAATCATCACACCCAGTGCAAGCAATGAAATAACACGTACCTTCGTCATAGCAGCAATCCCGCCTTCTAATCTTATTATGTGTGAAGCCTGCCCGACCCTTAGATCCGAAACTGCCAACAACGCCCTCCCCGGCGCCATCAAATGCGGACTTGGGTAGGCCAGCGCCCATTCTGAAATGTGAAAATCAGGGAGCCAGCGATCTACCAATTATCTTTCAAGCTGGAGGCTTTAGCCAACCTCGCCGCAAGGCTAGGCCACTTAGACTGTGGTTACATCTGGTTACACATGATGATCCGGCTATCCAGATGCCTGCTGCATTGTGCGTCCCTCCAAAAATTTCTTCAGCCTGTATCCCAGCAACAGGGCCAAAACTATCGCATATATCGCTGGCTCGGTGATATCCCGCTTGACCATCCACCAGAAATGCAGCACCGCCAGGGGGCCGATGACATAAATGAGTCGATGCAGGGCTCTCCACCGTCTCGCCCCCAGCCACCGGATCATGGCATTCGCCGAAGTCAACGCCAGCGGCAACATCAGCACCAGGCAGGCAAAACCTACGGTGATGAATGGTCGTTTGATGATGTCCTTGAGGATTGCATCCAATTCGAAAACATGATCGAACGCGATATAGCTTGCAAAATGGATTACCGCGTAGAAAAAAGTAAACAGCCCCAGCATTCGCCGGAATTGCAAGAGCCACGCTCTTCCGGAAAGCTTTCGCAACGGAGTGATCGCAAGGGTCAGGAGCAGGATGCGAAGCGCCCAATCCCCAGTGGAGCGGGTAATGAACTCCGCGGGATTGGCACCCAGCCACTCTGGGAAAGCCAGGACACCCGCCACCAACCGTGCCAGAGGAATCAAGGCCAACAAGAATACGCCGGCCTTCCACACCGCTATGGCCCTCCTTGATGGATTTGAATGCACCTGCTGAACCCGATTCTCAGTAGAGCTTCTTCAAATCCATTCCTGCATAGAGTTTGGCCACCTGTTCTGCATAACCATTGAACATTTCGGTTTTGCGATTGGCGAAGAAGGCAGGCAGCCGCTTCTCCGACTTCTGGCTCCAGCGGGGATGGTCAACATCCGGATTGACGTTGGAATAAAAACCGTACTCGCTCGGGTTGGCAATCTCCCATGCGATCTTCGGCTGCCGCTCGACGAAACGGATTTCCACGATGGATTTTGCGCTCTTGAAACCGTACTTCCACGGCACCACCAGACGGATCGGCGCTCCATTCTGATTGGGCAGAACCTGGTCATAGATGCCCACCGACATGATGGTCAATGGATGCATCGCCTCGTCAATGCGCAATCCCTCTGTGTAGGGCCATTGCAACACCGGATAGCGAACGCCGGGCATCGTTTCGGGCTGTACGGCAGTGACAAACTCGACGAACTTGGCCTTCGAAGTGGGTTCAACCAGCTTCGCAATCTGGTTGAACTCGAACCCGTTCCACGGGATGACCATGGACCAGGCCTCGACGCAACGCATGCGATAGATGCGTTCTTCGAGTTGCAGCTTCAACAAATCTTCAATGGCAAACGTGCGCGGCTTTGCGACTTCCCCGGAAACCTTGACGCTCCACGGCCGGACCTTCATGCGTCCGGCCAGCTCTGCAGGATCGGATTTATCCGTCCCGAATTCGTAGAAGTTGTTGTAGCTGGCAACGTCCTTGAAGGTGTTCGGCTTTTCACTGGTGCTAAGTGCACTTTTTCGAATGTTGGCCAGTTTGGCACCCGGTGCCTGGGCTCTGGCCTCCTTCGGCAGGAAACCAGCGAGGGCGCTGCCCGCAACAAGGCCGGCTGCAGCAAGAAACTCCCGGCGGCGCCTGTACACATCGAAAGGGGTGATCTCCGATGGTCTGATATCGGCTGGTTTCTTGATCAACATGTGCAGCGCTCCGATGAAGATTGCGGCAACTTGCCGTCAATCATGATGGTTGCTAAGGATTCAGTTGCTTGTAGACGGCGTCAGCAATCTGCAGCAGCGCCTCACGACTGACTTCTCCGGAAAGCGCGTAGCCATAGTTTCCGTCTATCCAGTAAAAGACGCCGACCTTGTCCTCCTGCGAAAACCGGAAGGCCGTCTGCCTCGATTCGCCTTTCTGAACCGATACATAGAGCGTCAGCCTGGCCCCGCGCGCGTCCTGAAACATGAAGTGCGCCACTGGACCATTGGGACCGGAAAGAAGCCGTCCGCCCACCAGTTCGTATCCCAGGCCGGCAAGCTTGGGGCATTTCAGTTCCGTGCCCAGGCGCTTCGAAAGCCAGCGCACCAGATGCTCCTCCTGGTCGGCCCCGACCTCTACCGGATGCCTCACTTCCGGCGCATAGACCACGTGCGCGATTGCCGCCTGTCGTGCAAATCCGGGCACACTTCCGGCAGAAAGCGGGAACCCTGGCAGCATCCCCCTTGCCATCCAGCCGAGCAGACTGCCCAGCATGATGCCGCCAACCGCAAAGCAGGCTGCCATGGCGTAGCGGCGGACGAAGGTCGGTGGACGCATGAGCAGCCGTGGGGGAATGGTCTCATCCAGAACCGGATTGAAGCGATTCCTCAGCGCCTGTCCCTGCTCCCTCCAGTCACGAACACGCGCGGCATCCTCCGGGCTCGCCGCCAAATGAACGTCCAAAGCCCCGCGTTCGGACTCGGACAGCAGACCGTCGACATACGCATGCAGTTCGGCTTCGGAAATTTCCTGGCTCATTTCACCAACTTCAATGGCGTGACCGCCTCACCACTCGTAATCTGGCGCAACCGCTCCCGGCCACGGGAAAGGCGCGACATCACGGTACCTATCGGCACCGACAATGCCCGGCTGGTTTCCTCGTAGGTCAGCTGCTCCACTGCAACCAGCAGGATGACTTCCCGCTGATCGTCGGGCAATGCCTGCAAGGCCCTCTCCATATCGATGAGTTCGAGGTTCTGGCCTTGGGTGGCTCGCACGGCCATGAGCGGAAGCTCTTCCATGTTCCTTTCGATTTCCTGACGCCGGCTCCTGACCTGGTTCACGAACACGTTATGCATGATGGCAAACAGCCACGCGCGCAAGTCGCTTCCCAGCCGCCACAGATGCAGCTTGTTCCATGCACGCTCAAGGGTGTCCTGCACCAGGTCGTCAGCCGCATAGCGGTCGCCGACCAGGGCGCGTGCATATCGCCTGAGTCTGGGTATGTGCTGCTCAAAAGGGTGGCTTTCCACGTAGCTGGCCCTGATGTTAACGTGACAGCGGGAAAGCTTATTCCAATTGCGAGCGGCGTGCTGACTGGAAAGTTTCCCTAGGGAAACACTGATCAAGTCTTAAATCGAGGATCACCGTTCAAATGTTTCCTCTGACGTGGGGGAT
>CAIPGJ010000128.1 GCA_903864555.1 uncultured Pseudomonadota bacterium
TGCCATGTATGTCTTGGCCTGCCGGACCGTGAATTCGCCGAAATGAAAAATGCTCGCGGCGAGCACTGCGTCTGCCCGTCCATCCAGAATGCCAGCAGCCAGATGCTGCAGTGATCCGACTCCGCCACTGGCGATGACAGGAATGGATACAGCCTCGGATACCGCACGCGTCAGGGATATATCGAAGCCTTCCCTGGTTCCGTCCCGGTCCATGCTGGTAAGCAAAATCTCGCCGGCCCCCAGCTTTTCCATTCTACGCGCCCACTCTACCGCGTCCAGGCCGGTAGCACGCCGCCCTCCATGGGTGAATACCTCCCAACTGCTATCCGAACGTTTTGCATCGATTGCAACGACGATGCACTGTGAACCATAGCGGCTTGAGGCATCTTCGACCAGTTGGGGATTCTGGACTGCCGAAGTATTGATGGACACCTTGTCGGCCCCCGCATTGAGCAGACGCCGCACATCCTCGACCTTTCGCACGCCCCCCCCGACAGTCAGCGGAATGAAGACCTGCGAGGCAACACTTTCAATGACATGGAGCAGCAGGTCCCGGTCATCGGAACTGGCCGTGATGTCCAGAAAAGTGAGCTCATCCGCGCCCTGCTCATCATATCGTCGGGCAATTTCGACCGGGTCTCCAGCATCCCTGAGTTCGACGAAATTGACACCCTTGACGACGCGTCCACTGGTGACATCCAGACACGGAATAATGCGCTTGGCAAGACTCATGTCCGTCGACTCGCCCCAGTGAAGCTCATTTGGCGCCGAGCTTGTCAGCCGTTTCCTGAGCCTTCTTGAAATCAATGGTGCCCTGGTAGATTGCGCGGCCTGTTATGACGCCAGCAATGCCTTCTGACTCGACTTTGCAGAGTTCTTCGACATCGCCAAGGCCCGTCAGGCCGCCACTGGCAATCACCGGGACGCTGAGCTGCCGGGCCAGTTTCACAGTGGACTCAATGTTAACGCCTGTTAGCATCCCATCACGCCCGATGTCGGTGTAGATGATGGCTTCGACACCGTAATCCTGAAATTTTCGTGCGAGATCCAGTACGTCATGCCTGGTCATTTTGGACCAGCCTTCAACCGCAACCTTCCCGTCCTTGGCGTCCAGTCCGACGATGATGTGACCCGAGAACGCCGTGCATGCATCCTGCAGAAAACCAGGGTTCTTGACTGCCGCTGTCCCTATGATGATGTAGGAGACACCCAGATCGAGGTAATGCTCAATGGTGTCGAGATCGCGTATGCCCCCCCCCAGCTGAACTGGCATGGTCTCACCCACTGCGGCGACGATGGACTTTATAGCCGCCTGATTCTTGGGCATTCCGGCGACGGCCCCGTTCAGGTCCACCACATGCAGCCGACGTGCACCCTGGGCCTGCCAGTGGCGAGCCATCTCTGTCGGACTCTCGGAATAAATGGTGGCATCCTCCATGTCGCCCTGTTTGAGGCGAACACATTTGCCGTCCTTGAGGTCAATAGCGGGAATGATTAGCATCGAAGTGGAATGGAAAACTATAAGGGAAACTGTGATGGAAGCTGGTTTCGTGCAACGTCGTTATGTCACGGATTCCAGTTGATGAAATTTGCGAGCAGTCTGAGCCCGGCACTTGCACTCTTTTCGGGATGGAACTGTACCGCAAAAATGTTGCCTCGGGCTACTGCGCAGGCAAATCTGAGTCCATATTCGGTGTCTCCGCAAACCAATCCATCGTCCGAGGGATAAGCGTAGTAGCTATGGACAAAATAGTAGCGATCACCATCGGGGATACCTGCCCACAGGGGATGTTCCATCCTCTGAGCCACCCGATTCCATCCCATATGAGGCACTTTCAATCTCGTTCCATCCGCTCCCCGCATTTCGGCATGAGGAAACCGGCGAACTGCGCCACGCAGCACGCCCAATCCGGCAACGTCACCCTCTTCACTGCGGTCGAAAAGCATCTGGAGTCCGATGCAGATCCCCAGAAAAGGCTTGTTGGCAGCAGCGACAGTAACCGCATGCCTGAGATTTCTGGCATCCAGTTCACGCATGCAATCCGGCATCGCCCCCTGCCCGGGAAAAACCACTCGGTCGGCTGAGGCGATCTGCGCCGGGAGCGAAGTCACGATGACCTCCGCGGCAGGCGCGACCTGCTCCAGTGCCTTGGATACAGAGCGCAAATTCCCCATGCCATAGTCAACGACAGCTATTTTCATTGCGCGACGCCCAAGCGGCCCCAGTCACCCCACGGGGCTAAAGGGCTCCCTTCGTGGAAGGTATGACACCCTGGGAGCGTGCATCAGATTCGATAGCCATTCGCAATGCTCTGGCAAAGGCCTTGAAAACTGTCTCGCACTGATGATGGGCGTTATCGCCCCGCAGGCAGTCAATGTGCAAGGTCACCAGTGCATGATTGACGAAGCCCTGGAAAAATTCGCGCACAAGGTCGACATCGAATTCGCCGATCATGGCCCTTGAAAATGGGACGTGAAACTCCATCCCGGGTCGCCCGGAAAAATCGATTACCACCCTGGACAGCGCCTCATCCAGAGGAACATAGGCATGTCCATACCTCCGAATGCCTTTCTTGTCACCCATCGCCCGGGCAACCGCCTGACCCAGTGTAATCCCGATATCCTCAACCGTATGGTGGGCGTCAATGTGCAGGTCACCCTTCGCCTTGATTTCCAGATCAATCAGCCCATGCCGGGCCACCTGGTCGAGCATGTGGTCGAGAAATGGCACACCAGTGGACAAATCTGCCCTGCCGACTCCGTCAAGATTGAGGGAAACCCCAATCTGGGTTTCATTGGTGTCACGCTGGACGGCTGCCTTGCGCATATACCCGAAAATCCTGTGTAATCGATTGAATTTGACGAACTAGACTACACGAATGGTGGCTGCCGCGCCATTTGAAGGCGCATCCAGCAAAACCGCCAGGGCAGATAACAGCCTTGCATTTTCTGCAGGCGTGCCGACAGTCACCCGAATGCAGTTTTCAAGCAGCGGGTGCATCCCGTGGAGGTTCTTGATCAGTATCCCGGAGCTGAGGAGGCCATTGCAGATTGCAACCGCATCCGGCACCCGGGCAAGCACGAAATTCGCCCTGCTCGGATAACTGCTGGTGCGGGGCATCTGGGACAGCGCGATCTCCAACCTGCTGCGTTCTGACTTGATTTTGACCGCCTGCTCCTCGAGTACCTCACGATGTACAAGCACGCGCTCTGCAATGGACTGGGTGAGGGAGTTCACGTTATAGGGTGAGCGTACCTTGTCAAACTCTCCCAGCCAATCTGCAGGCCCTACTGCATACCCCAGCCGGATACCCGCCAATCCGAGCTTTGAAACCGTCCTGAGCAGGACAATATTGGAAAACCGGTTCAGCCTGTCCAAGAATGTGGTGTCAGCAAATGGCTGGTAGGCCTCATCCACCACAACCAATCCTGGAGCAGCCGCAATGATCCTCTCCATGGCAGCTTCATCGAACAGATTGCCGGTCGGGTTATTGGGGTAGGAAAGAAAAATGATGGCAGGCAGGGACTCATTCATCGCTCGCAGCATCGCCGGCTCATCAAGGGCAAAATCCGGCAGCAGCGGAACGCCAACATAATTGACTCCGGCAAGCAGCGCGTACTGGCGATACATGCCGAAAGTAGGGCTCGGCGCCATCACTGTGGCCCCACTGCGGGCACACGCCACGATCATTACCTGAATCAGTTCATCAGACCCGTTGCCTAGAAGAATCTGTAACTCAGCGGGTATGTCCATCGACAGTCGCAACTGCGCTTTCAGGCCGGGGGCTTGTGGATCCGGGTAGCGATTCAGCGGAATATCCGCCACAAGCCCGGCCAGTTCGGCCTGGAGTGCCATCGGGAGTCCATACGGATTCTCCATGGCATCGAGCTTCACCATGCCGGCAGATGGCGGCACATGATAGGCCGACATGGAAAGCACGTCCTCGCGCACCACTTTGCGGACAATACTCATCTCAGACCTTGCCTGAAGCTTGCCGAGGAAGCGTGTGCCTGCAAGCCTTCTGCCAGAGCGAGGCACGATGCAATCTCTCCAAGAACCCGTGCAGATGCGGCAGTCGCTCCTATAAGGCTGGATCGCTTCTGAAAATCATAGACACCCAGGGGTGACGAAAAGCGCGCCGTGCCTGAAGTGGGAAGTACATGGTTGGGACCGGCACAATAATCCCCTAGCGCCTCGGAACTGTAGTTACCGAGAAAAATTGCGCCCGCGTGCCTGATCAGCGGCAACAATGACTCAGGATCTTCAACCGCGAGTTCCAGATGCTCAGGAGCAATGCTGTTGGCAATATCGCACGCCTCATCAAGGCTCCGCACTTGAATCAGAGCCCCACGCCCCGAAAGTGAAGAGGCTATGATCTGCCGCCTCGGCATGCCGGGGAGCAACCGTCGCATGCTGGCTTCAACGCGATCAAGATACTCCGGGCCAGGACACAGCAATATGGCCTGGGCCATCTCGTCGTGCTCAGCTTGGGAAAACAGATCCATGGCCATCCAGTCCGGATCTGCACTCCCGTCAGCAATAACGAGAATCTCGGAAGGTCCGGCAATCATGTCTATGCCCACCTTGCCAAAAACCCGACGCTTGGCTGCAGCGACATACGCATTGCCAGGGCCCACGATCTTGTCGACAGCGGGAACGGTTGCCGTACCGAACGCAAGAGCACCTATGGCTTGGGCGCCACCTATCGTGAAGATGCGGTCCACCCCAGCCACGGCAGCAGCGGCAAGCACCACCGGATTACGCACCCCTACCGGGGTGGGCACCACCATGACTATCTCGCCAACACCTGCAACCTTTGCTGGAACGGCATTCATCAGCACTGAGGACGGGTAAGCTGCCCGTCCGCCGGGAACGTATATGCCTGCGCGATCAAGGGGAGATACCCGCTGCCCCAGCAAGGTTCCCTCGGGAGAGGTGTATTCCCAGCTTTGCGCCTTCTGCCTCTCGTGGAAAGACCTGATCCTCAGAGCTGCCTGCTCCAGGGCGTTGCGGACATCCTTGTCCAAGTCCCTCAACGCTGCCTTCGCATCGCCAAGATCAAGCTCCAGGGACTTTGCATCAAGGACATCAAGACGGTCATACCGCCTGGTGTACTCCAGCAAGGCCTCGTCACCTCGAACCCGAACGTCGGCAAGGATTGCGGCTACAGCAACATCAATGGCCTCATCACTTGCTGCGCCAACGGCCCGGAGCTCATCCATCCCTGCTGCAAATCCGGCAGAGACGGTAGAGAGTCGTCTGATGGAAAATTCAGGCATTGAGTTCAACAGCCTTGGCAAAGGCATCCAGTAACGGCTGGAGTTGCTCTCTTTTCAACTTGAGTGCTGCCTGATTCACGACCAAGCGCGAACTGATGGGCGCTATCTCCTCCACCGCCTTCAGTCGATTGGCCTTGAGGGTCTGGCCGGATGAAACCAGATCCACGATTGCATCGGCGAGCCCGAGTATCGGTGCCAGTTCCATCGACCCGTAGAGCTTGATCAGATCGACATGCACACCCTTGGCGGCAAAATGCTCACGCGCGGTCTTCATGTACTTCGTTGCCACACGAAGTCTTGCCCCTTGACGGACCGCATATACGTAGTCAAAGTCTTCGGGCACGGCAACCATCATGTGGCACCGGGCAATTTTCAGGTCCAGTGGCTGGTAAAGACCGGCACTGCCGTGCTCCATCAACACATCCTTGCCGGCGATGCCCATGTCGGCAGCACCATACTGGACGTAGGTCGGCGTGTCGGAAGCTCGCACTATCGCCAGTTGGACATCGTCACGATTGGTGCCGATGACCAGCTTGCGCGACGAATCTGGGTTTTCGGCCGGAATGACGCCTGCTGCAGACAGCAGGGGCAGAGTTTCCTCGAAAATCCGGCCCTTGGACAAGGCAATGGTAATCACTGGTGGAATGCCGGGAATGTAAGACTGCGATTCTAGCGTATGGACCTGCACAGGGAATGCGTAACGGGACTTTATCAGGCAGCCCGCCGTATCCGTGCCCCCAATTGAGACAGCTTCTCCTCGATGCATTCGTAACCGCGGTCGAGATGATAAATCCGGTCTACCACCGTCTCGCCCTCTGCTACAAGTCCTGCCACAACCAGGCTCGCCGAAGCCCTCAGATCAGTGGCCATGACTGTCGCCCCCTGCAGACCGGAACGCCCGTGGACTATCGCCGTGTTTCCAGAAATTTCGATATCGGCGCCGAGACGCTGCAACTCCTGTGCATGCATGAAGCGATTTTCAAATATTGTTTCCGTGACGACTGCGGTGCCTTCGGCAATGGCATTAAGTGCCATGAACTGCGCCTGCATATCGGTGGGGAAGCCGGGATATGGTGAGGTACGAAGGCTGACGCTACGCGGTCTCGATTTCATTTCAAGCTCTATCTCCGTTCTGCCGGTTGAAATGGATGCGCCCGCTTCGCGCAATTTCTCCAAAGCCGCATCGAGTATCGACGGGTCCGTATTCAACACCCGGACGCTGCCTCTGGTCGCCGCTGCAGCGGCCAGAAACGTTCCGGTTTCTATCCTGTCAGGCATGATGCGGTAGGCGGCACCAGTGAGCTTCCGGACGCCCTCAATAGTAATGACATCCGTCCCGGCACCCTTGATCCGAGCACCCATCTGGACAAGGCAATTGGCGAGATCCACGACCTCAGGTTCCCTGGCTGCATTCTCCAGAACCGTCGTTCCGTCAGCCAGCACTGCTGCCATCATCAGATTCTCGGTGCCAGTCACTGTGACGAGTTCAAAAACGATGCGCGCACCGTGCAGGCGGGCTGCACGCGCCCTGATGTATCCCTGCTCCACCTGAATCTCGGCACCCATGGCCTGGAGGCCCTTGATGTGCAGATCCACTGGCCGGGTGCCTATGGCGCAACCACCGGGAAGCGATACCCGGGCATCACCACACCGGGCCAGCAGTGGGCCAAGCACCAGTATGGACGCGCGCATGGTTTTCACCAGTTCATACGATGCAACCGGCTCGGAAATGGACTCTGCATGCAACCGCAGGCCATCCCGATCATCCAGCGTAGCGGAAACCCCCATTTGCGCCAGCAGGCGCAACATGGTTGTGACGTCGCGCAGGTGGGGAACGTTTGACAGGACCAGAGGTTCAGCAGACAGCAAAGCCGCACACATGAGCGGCAAGGCAGCATTCTTGGCACCAGAAATGCGCACATCCCCTCTCAGTGGAATGCCCCCCTGCAAGATGAGTTTATCCACCTGACTGGCCCCACTCTTCAGGGGTCAGGGTACGCATGGAGAGCGCGTGAACTTCCTGCCGCATGCGATCACCCAGTGCCTGGTAGACAAGTTGATGCCGTTGCACCCGACTCTTGCCTAAGAAAGCCTCGCTGACGACTAGCGCCTCAAAATGCTGCCCGTCCCCTTCAACCCTGAGTTCCTGGCAAGACAAGCCGTGCTCGATGTAGCTCTTTACCTGATCGGGTGTGACCATATTTCATTCCTCGTTTCGTTGATGCTAATGACGAAGCTTGTAGCCCCTGGATACCAGGATCAGGGAGATGACAGAGACAACAGCAAGGCATGACATGACTACTGCCAGACTGAACCAGGGTGACACATCGGACGAACCAAAAAAACCATGCCGGAATCCATCAATCATGTAAAAAACCGGATTGAAGTGTGACAAGACCTGCCAAATTTCCGGCAAGGAATGTATTGAATAGAAAACACCGGAAAGAAAAGTCAGCGGCATGATGAGAAAATTCTGGAATGCTGAAACTTGATCAATCTTGTCGGCAATGATCGCCGCAATCAGCCCACAGGCCCCGAGGACAGCGGCTCCGCTCAGCGCAAACACCAGGACCCATGCAGGGTTTTCAAATGCAGGCTGGTAGAAGGGCATGGTTATCAGCAATACTCCGGAACCTACAACTACACCGCGAATGACAGCAGCCACCACGTAGGCCCCGAAGAACTCCCAATGGGACAACGGCGGCAGAAGCACGAA
>CAIPGJ010000129.1 GCA_903864555.1 uncultured Pseudomonadota bacterium
GCGCTCATCGCCCAGCTGCGCCCCGCCAAACTCCTCGGATACCCAATGCACATCCTCATTAGGCTTGGGGCGTCCTTTGGCTCGCTTGGTATTCATAAGTCGAGCCGAAAGTTAACATCACCTTCGATTGTTTACAACCCCACTGGCATCAATTTCTCGAAATGAGCAAAAAATGTGGGTAACGATTAGTTTGACAAGGGGGTAAACCGCGCCGCAGCCACGTCTTCCCGGAAATCGGCGAAGAACCTTTGATAAGGGGGTCAACCGCGTCGCAGCCACGTCCCCCGGAATTTGACGAAGAATCTTTGCAAGGGGGTGTGCCCGCTTGTTCGTTCAACATCTGACCTGTAGTCGGATGGCTACTGCGGTTTCACTCCCGACGCCTTCACCACCTTGGCCCAGCGCGGAATCTCCGCGCGTATCAGTCTGGCCAGTTCTTCCGGAGGGCCGCCGTCAGGTTCGGCGCCTTCGGCACTGAGGCGCTCCATGACATCCGGCTGCCGGACACCGTTGCTCACAGCCGCATGCAGTTTTGCAATGAACTCGCCCGGTGTACCCGCAGGCGCAAACAGGCCGTAAATGGTGCTGACCTCGTAGCCGGGCAGGCCGGCCTCGGCGATGGTGGGCAGGTCGGGCACGGCCGCCGAGCGCTTCGCCGATGACACTGCGAGCCCCCGCAGCTTGCCTGAGCGCACATGGGAGATGAGCGCCGGGATGCCGGTGATGGTGAGGGCGATTTCACCTGCGATCAGATCGGTGGTCAGCGGGGCCGCGCCCTTGTAAGGCACTTCCTGTATGTCGACACCGGCCATCAGCTTGAGCGTCTCCACCGCCATCCAGGGTGCGCCCCCGGTGCCGGAAGATCCATAGCGCAGGTCACCTGGCTTGGCCCTGGCCACGGCGATCAGTTCCTTGACGCTACGGATGGGCTGGCCGGGATTCACCACCAGCAGGCTGGGCACCGTGGCCACCAGCGTGATGGGGGCAAAGTCCTTGACCGGGTCATAGGGCAGTTTGGTGTAGAGGCTGGCATTGACCGCGAGGATGCCGTTGGTCGCCAGCAGGATGGTGTAGCCATCGGGTTTGGCGCGCGCCACGGCCTCTGCACCGATGATGCCGGCGGCGCCCGGTCGATTGTCGATCAGCACCTGCACCGCCAGTGCTTCAGTGGTTTTCTGGCCGACCACGCGCGCCAGGATGTCGGTGGTGCCGCCTGGCGTGAAGGGGACCACCAGCCGGATCGGCCGGGAAGGCCAGGACTGCGCCAGCGAAAGCGCCGGCCAGGCATAGGCGGCGAGCAGTAACAGGGGCAGGGCAGTACGTCGCATCATTTCGTTTCCTCCAGCCATTTCGGATCGGCGATGAAGCCGGCGATGATTTCACGCGGTCGGGCTTGTCCGTCGAGGTCGGCAATCAGCCCGCTGAGCCGTGCGGGTTGGCCCTGCGGCAACGCATCGCCGATGGCGTCAGTGAACAGGGCGCTGAGTTCATCCCACGACATCTGGCGCGCCGGACTGCCGCGCGGGTGGTCGACGCGGGCAGTGTACTCGGCGCCATTGCGCAGTCGCACCGTCACCCGCGAGGGCACTTCTTCGGTGGTGGTGGCCTTCTCGATGTCGGGATCGAGCACGCAGCGCACGCGTTGCGCCAGCGCGCGAATCTCTTCGGAGGCGAGACCGGCTTCGAAGTCATCCGGGCGCAGGCCGGCCGCAGCACCGCGCGTGCGACCGATGGCCAGGCTGATGGCCAGGCCGAAGGGCACGCTCATCTGGGCGCTTTGCAGGTCGGGCGGCAACGCCTGAGTGAGCCGGGCCTGGATGACCTGGGGAATGCCCACTTCGACATCGACGATGTCCGCGGGTTGCAAGTGGTGTTCGCTGGCCAGGCGCAGCCCGGCATCGGCGCTGGCCTGCAGCCGCCCGGCGCCGGCATGGGCCTTGGTGCTGACTTCCATGAGCCGGAAATCCTGACCCAGCCCACGGCTCACCTGGGTGGGGTCGTGGCTGTCGGAGAAGGCGCGGAAGAATCCGGCCTCGCCTTCGAGGATGTCGCGCGGACCCCAGATGCCGTGCTGGACCAGCGTGGCCGCCAGCACGCCGGATTCGGCGGCACGACCGCCATTGATGCGCTTGATGATGGAGCCGGACTTGTAGAACTGCGCGAGGCCGCCGGCATAGCTGGAGGCGGCACCCAGGGTGCCGGCGAGATCCTGGGCATTGAAGCCCATCAGCCGGCCCACCGCCAGGGCCGCACCAAAAGCGCCGCAGGTGGGCGTGGGCATGAAGCCGCGGTGGAACAGTGTGGGTGATACCGCCAGCCCGATGCGCAGCGAGGCTTCATAGCCGATGATGGCGGCTTCCAGCAGGCGCTTGCCATCGGCATCGAGTTTCTCTGCCACGGCGAAGACCGCCGGCAGAATGGAGGCGCCGGCATGATGCATGGAGCCGACATGCGTGTCGTCGATGTCGCAGCCATGGGCGAAGGCGCCATTGACGAAGGCGGCGCGCGCCGCGTCCAGCCGGTCGCCGTAGAGCAGCACGGTGCTCGTGCCCTGGCCACCCAGTCCCAGCATCATGGTGCGTGCCGCCCGGCTCCAGGGCAGGCGGGCGCCCACGGCCACCACGCGGAAGTAATCGAGCACCAGCGCCTTCATCCGCTGCACCACCGTATCCGGTGCGGAGTCCAGTCGGAACGCCGCGGCCCATTGCGCCAGCAATGCGGTGCTGCCCTGATCGGAGTGCATGTGTGGATCCATGCTGGTTACAACTCTTCCGGCTTGATCCCCGCCTCGGTGATGCGCGTGCCCCACAGCGATTGCTGGCGGGCGACGAAGTCGCGGAAGCCCTCAGTGGGCAGGTGGGCGGCTTCGGCGCCGGCGGCCTTGAACTTGTCCACCACCTCCTGGCGGGCGAGGATTTTCTGCACCGTGGCGCTCAGTTGTTCGACGATGGGCCGGGGCGTGCCGGCGGGGGCGGACAGCCCGACCCAGCCGAGCAGTTCGAAACCGGGCAGGCCCTGTTCCTCGAAGGTGGGCAGTGCCGGCATGAAGGCCGAGCGCCGTGATGCGGCCATGGCGAGCGCCGTGACCTTGCCGGAATTGACGAAGGGGCCCGCGGCGCCGACATCGACCATCATGTAGGTGATCAGCTTGCCCGAGACATCGATCAGCGCCTGTGGCTGGCCCTTGTAGGAAACCCCCACGGCCTCGATGCCGAACAGCTTGTTGAAGGCCGAACCGCCCACCTGCGCGGCCGCGCTGCCATAGGCGAAATTGAACTTGCCCGGATTCGCCTTGGCCGCTTTCACCAGGTCGGCGGGGGACTTGAAGCCGTGCGAAGGGTCGGACACCAGGATCCACGAGTACAGGCCCAGGCGCGAGATGTGCTCGAAGTTCTTCAGCGCATCGTAGGGCAGGTTCCTGAACATGAAGGCCGCGGTGGAGTGGGTGGAGATGCTGCTCAGGCCGATGGTGTAGCCGTTGGGGGCGGCGCGTGACAGCGCGGTCACGCCGATGATGCCCAGGGCGCCGGTGCGGTTGTCGGCCACGAAGGTGCCGCCGGTGGTGGCCTGCAATTCCTGGATGAGGATGCGCGCCAGCACATCGGTGGCGGCCCCGGGCGGGAAGGGGATGATGAACTTCACCACTTCGGCGGGATAGCGCTGCTGGGCGGCGGCCGGCAACGGCAGCATGAGTGCGGCCAGCAGGGCCGGCAAGGCAAGGACACAACGCAGCAGTAGCGCGCGGGCGTGGCGAATCATTGGAACCCCTCCTGTTTGTGCGAATGGGAACGACTCGGCTGACGTGAACGAGGCCAATGGTGCAAACGTGACGCAGCGGATGCACCAGACGAATGAGACGTACACGACAAGCGAGCCGGCGGCATGCCTTTGTTCTGTAGTGGTCATGCCACAGCAGCCTGATTCTACGAAAAATACCGATCAAGGGGACTGGGCCTCTCCCAGTGTCCCCGCTTCGGACACCAGTGCCTCCGTGCATTCCCACGTTCCCTGACCACCCTCGGGCTGCCGTCTGGCGCATGTCGAATTCACATCCCGATATACTCCGGCCCCGGGGCCAGGGGAGGTCGGGTTCCTGCTTCCCAGCCTGTCTGTATCGGAAGTTGACCGGTCCTCATGAAAGGCTGCCAGCGGGATTGGTCCAGGCGGTTGCGGCGTGGCCTGCCACAACAAGACCGAAAGACAGTTTCATGGAAGTGCTGCAGATCATCGTTTTCCTGCTGATGTGCTCGGTGGCACTGGGCTGGGTGGCACGCCACTTTGCGGTGCCTTACCCGATCGCGCTGGTGCTGGGCGGCTGCGAGCTGGGCTTCATCCCGGGCCTGCCGCAGGTGCCCTTCCATCCCGAAGTGATCATGGCCCTGGTGCTGCCGCC
>CAIPGJ010000130.1 GCA_903864555.1 uncultured Pseudomonadota bacterium
ATCTGTGCCATCACCCATTTCGTCAGCGACGAGGTCGAGTCCGGCGAACTGAACGCGCGCGGCGACCTCACCATGTGGAAGCGTTTCAATGGCAGCCACGCCGCGCGGCATGCCATCTATGCCTGCCTGCTGGCCCAGGCCGGTGCCGAAGGAGCCGTGCGGCCTTTCGAGGGTGCTACGGCATTCCTGTCCAAGGTTGCTGCCGAGCCGGCGGGGCTGGAGGCCTTGCTCGTCAAATTCGAATCCGGCCGCTTTGACGGCCGTGTCGCCGATTCGGTGTTCAAGCGCTGGCCGGTGGGCTCGCGGGCGCAAAGCGCCATCCAGGCGGCGCTGGAAGCGCGCCAGGGGATCGCTGATGTCTGGGGCATACAAGGCGTCGAGGTGCGCACCGATCCGCAGGCTTACCATCACTTCGTCGAGCGCCGTGTTGATCCCTGGCATCCGGTGTCGCGCGAGACGGCCGACCATTCCATGCCTTACGTGGTGGCGGCAGCGATACTCGACGGTTACATCAAGGACAGCAGTTTCGAGCCTGAGCGTGTGGTCGAACCGAGGCGCCAGCAGTTCATGCGCGACAAGCTCACGGTGGCGCCGGACGAGCAACTCAAGGGCGGGGCAAAGACCGGATTCCTCACCCAGGTCGAGATCATCGATGCAGATGGCCGGCGCCATGTGGGCAAGGCCAAAGCGCCACCGGGACACAAGACCCAGCCTTTCAGCGAGCGCGAATTCGAAGAGAAGCTGCTGGAGAACGTGGCACCCCTGTTTGGCGCGGAACATGCTTCAAGGCTGGCGTCGGCGGTGCGCGGGCTGGACGGCATGCGTGATTGCAGTGAACTCGCGGCACTGCTGGTGCTCAAGGACGTCGCGTCCATTGAGGCGCCCGATGCCGTGGAATCCAAAGGGAAGCACTGAATGTCAAGCTTGCCAACCAGCGGGAAAGATGAGTTTGCCGGCGCACCGGTCGTGGTGGTCGGTGGCCACCTGGGCAGCGGCCCCGCCATCGTGCGCGGCTTCGTTCAGCGGGGTGCACGTGTGGCCGTGGGGGTCATCAAAGGGACGGTTGCCGGCGATCCGGCGCCGCTGGAGGGCACCAACAACGTGTCGCTGGATCTCTCGGCGACCGGTGGCATCGGAGGGTTCTTCGACACCTGCGAACAGCTGCTGGGAGGCTTGTCGGTGGTCATCATGATGGCGCCACCGGTGAAGACCGGGGCAGCACTGGACATCCCCGACGAGGAGTACCGCGCCGTCATCAACAGGGAACTGGTGGCCCCCCTCCTGTGCATCCGGGAGGCGGCACGGCGCCTGGCAGCACGCGGACATGGCCGCATCATTTCCTTCGTGTCAATGTCGGGCAAGACCGGCGTGCACAAGCATGTGGCACCCTTCGCCGCGGCCAAGGGGGGCTTGATCACGTTTTCTCGCGTGCTGGCGGCGGAACTGGCCCACACCGGGGTGACCGTGAATGTGGTCGCCACTTCGCTGTTCGACGTGCAGGTGGCGAAGAAGACGCCGGCTGAGCTTGCCGAGATGGTGAAGGGCATTCCGGTCGGACGCGTGGGACATTCGGAGGAGGCGGCGCATTCCGCGCTCTTTCTTGCATCGAAGCAATCGGGCTATATCACCGGCGAGACACTCAGCATGTCTGGCGGGCGTTTCATGGACTGAGGCCCCGGGCCTCCTGTACCTCCAACAAGGATCCGCATGACCGCATCGCATTCTGCTCCGCCACAGTCCCTTGATCGCGATCTTGAGGTCGGGGTCGGCGACTGGCCGGAGTCGCAGCTTTACCACGTCACCACGGCGTTGGTTATCCCGCGCCCGGTGGGCTGGATATCGACGGTTTCCGCCGCTGGGCATCGCAATCTCGCGCCCTACTCGTATTTCAACCTGATGGGGACTGATCCTTTCTATGTTGCTTTCGGCTCCTCGGGCGCGAAGCATACCGTCAGCAACCTCGCGGAGGTGCCGCAGTTCGTCTGCAACATCGCCACCATGCACCTCATCGACCAGGTGGAATTCACCGCCACCGATTTTCCGCCCGAGGAAGACGAGTTCAACTGGGCCGGGCTGACGCCGGCGCCGTCCGTGACGGTGCGGCCCCATCGCGTGGCCGAGGCGAAGGCGCACCTGGAGTGCGAGGTGGCGCAGATCATCAAGGAGGGCGACGTCCATATCGTGCTGGGGCGCATCCTGCATGTCCACGTGGACCGCGCCGTGTGGCGCAGCGGCCGTGTGGATCCGCAACTGCTCGATCCGCTGTGCCGGCTGGGCGGCGGTCGCTATGCCTCGCTGGGCGATATCTACGGCATCAAGCGCAAGTCCTGGCAGGAACTGAAGGACGCGCGGGATGGACAGCCCGGGGGCCGGGCGGAACTGCCGCACGCGCAGCCCGTGGAAAAGAAGCAGCCGCCATCGAATTGAAGCACCTGATAAAACCGGAGAAAACCATGATCAGAAAAACACTCGCCGCCACGCTCTGCCTGTGCCTGGGCCTGGCCTTCAGCGCCGGCGCCAGTGCGCAGGCTTCGGACGCGGCTTCCTTTCCCTCGAGGCAGGTCAAGCTGGTGGTGCCGTTTGCCGCGGGCGGGGCGTCGGACATCATCGCGCGCCTGGTGGCGCAGAAGCTGGGCGAGGTCTGGGGGCAGACCATGCTGGTCGATAACCGCGGCGGCGCCAGCGGCGCCATCGGACTCAACCTGGTGGCCAAGTCGCCGGCCGACGGTTACACGCTGCTGCTGGGCGGGCCGGCCACGTTGTCGGGGCCGCCAGCGCTCAATCCCAAGGTGCCCTACGACAATATGAAGGATTTCGAGCACGTCTCCATCGTCGCCACCTTTCCCAGTGTGCTGGCGGTGCATCCCGCGGTGGCGAAGAATCTGCCCGAGCTGATTTCCGTGCTCAAGGCCAATCCCGGCAAGTACACCTATGCCACATCGGGCAATGCCACCAGCACCCACCTGATTGCCGAGCTGTTCAAGTGGATGACCGGCACCGACATCGTGCACGTCCCCTACAAGGGTACCGCGCCGGGGATCAACGATCTCATCGCGGGCCAGGTGTCCATGACCTTTGCTCCGGTCAACGTGCTGATGCCGCATGTGCAGGCCCGTCGGCTGAACGCCATGGGCATCACCAGCCTGAAGCGCAGCAGCGAGCTGCCCGACCTGCCGGCCATTGCCGAGGTGGTGCCCAAGTTCGAGGCGGATTCCTGGATATGCATTTCCGCTCCGGCCGGCACGCCGCGCGCCATCGTCCAGAAGATCGCCGCTGACGTGCGTCGCATTACCCGCGATGCGGAGACCGTGCGGCGCTTTCGTGAACTCGACCTGACGCCGGTGGGCAGCACGCCCGAAGAGCTGGTGCGCGTGGTGCGTGAAGACACCGAACGCTGGCGCAATGTCGGCAAGGTCGCCAACATCAAGATGGATTAGCGCTGGCTGCGCCACAGCACTGACTACAGCCTGCTTAAGGCCGGGGTGGTGCAGGCAGCAGTGCCAAGCCAGAGGAGAGACACATGACACAGGAAATTCAGCGGGTCAGCCCGTTCTTCGCTGATCCGGCGCCAGCCCATTCACTCATCGACGACACCGATGGTCGTTTTCGGGTGCACGCCCGTGCCTATACCGACCAGGCCATCTTCGACCTGGAGCAGAAGCAGGTCTTCTCGCGTGTCTGGGTTTATGTCGGCCACGAAAGCGAGTTTGGCAAGCCGGGCGACTTCAAGACCACGCATATCGGCCTGCAGCCGGTCATCGTTTCGCGCGGTGAAGACAAACAGATCCACGTCATGCTCAATCGCTGCATGCATCGCGGCGCAGCGGTATGCCGGGAACTGCATGGCAACACCCAGAGCTTCATCTGCCCCTATCACGCTTGGAAGTATTCGGTGGATGGCCGCTTGCTGGCCATCTCCGGCGAGAAGGATCCCAGCGGCTATTCGGCGAAGTTCGACAAGCCCGAAGGCCTGCGCAAGGTGCCGCGTGTCGATCATTACCGGGGTTTCTATTTCGCCAGCCTCAATCCGGACGTGGTGCCGCTGGTCGATTACCTCGGGCCCGCCGCCCGGCAGTTGATCGATCGCAAGCTGGCGCAGGCGCCGGAGGGCAGGATCACCGTGCAGGGCCGCCCCTTCGTCGGCGTGTACCAGGGAAACTGGAAGTTCCAGTCGGAAAACATCATCGATGGTTACCACTTCATGTACACGCACCGCTCCTTCGTGCAGTTGCAGGCGAAGTATGGCGACACCACCGGGGATTTCGGCGTGCACAAGGGTGGCTCGGCGGCGGAGATGAGCAAGTATCGCAACCAGGGCAATGTCACGGGCGGTGTGCATGGCCATGGCATCAACCAGAAGCCGGTGGTCGGCTATGACGACTTCTTCACCGGAGCCTACAAGGACCATTTCAGCGCCTTGCGCGAGCGCGACG
>CAIPGJ010000131.1 GCA_903864555.1 uncultured Pseudomonadota bacterium
AACGGCGCTGCGCCATGGGTTCATCAACCGCATCGTGCCGCTGGAGGACCTGATGGCCTCGGCCCTGGAGACCGCGCGTGCCATCGCCACCTATCCGCCGCTGCACCTGCAGGCGGCCAAGGAGTTGATGCTGCGCTCGCGAGACATGAGCATCTCCGACGGCATGCGCATGGAGCAGTTCTTCTCCTACCTGCTGCAAAGCACCGAGGATGGCAAGGAAGGGCCGCGTGCTTTTGCCGAGAAGCGCAAGCCGCAGTACAAGGGACGCTAAGCGACCAGGAACCCCGAGACGCGCCGGATGGGGTCATGCCGTGCAATTAATATCATATTCGAACGGTATGAACCATTGCCATTAACTGAGAGGAATGATTGTTATCAAGCCCATGGGTCATGGCGTGACGCCGTTGCTGCCTTTCGGCAGCGCTGGAGCCGGCCTGTGCCTCAGGCCACGCGCAGTTTTTCGACGATCTTCAGGTCCGGATCGGACCCCAGTCCGGGCCCCTGCGGCAACATCAGTTCGCCATTCACCGGCTTGAGATAGTCGCCAAAGGGCTGGCTGGTGAACTCGGCAAAGTAGCGCTCGATCCAGGTCTCCTGGATAGCGGTGGCGCACACATGCATCGAGGCCAGCAGGCCCGGGCCGAAGTAGGGCGAGTGCGGCACCACGTGCACGTTGTACGTCTCGGCCAGGGCGAAGATCTTGCGCATCTCGCTGATGCCGCCGATCTTGGTGATGCTGGGCTGGGCGTAGTTCAGCGCACCTGCCTCGAACAGCTGTTTGAACTCCATCAGGTTGGCCACGTTCTCCCCGGCGGCGATTGGCAGCGGGCCTTCGCGGCGCAGGCGGGCCAGCGCGGCGTGGTCATCGGGCGGGTAGATGGGCTCTTCCAGCCAGGTGATGTCCATTTCGTGCAGGCGCTGGGCCATGTCGAGCGCCTCGTTCAGCGTCCACGGGCAGTTGCAGTCCACCATGATGGGGACGCCGGGGCCGGCCTGTTCGCGTCCTGCGCCGACGGTATCCACATGGTGCTCGTGCAGCTTGATGAAGCGGTAGCCCTGATCGAGCGCGGCCTGCACATAGCGTTTCACCGCATCCACCTTGCCGTAGCGCATCAGACTGGCATAGGCGGGCAGTGACTTGCGGACGGTGCCGCCCAGCAACTGGTGCACCGGCTGGTTGAGGCGCTTGCCGGCGATGTCCCACAGTGCGATGTCCAGGGCCGACAGGCCGTACATGACCGGGCCGCTGCGCCCGGTGCTGTACAGGCCGCGGAACAGTTCGCGCATCAGCGGGGCGATCTGGGTGGCGTCGCGGCCGACCACGCGCGGCGCGATGATGTGCTGGAGGGCGGCGTGGGTGGCCATGCCGCCGGAGAGGGCAAAGGCTTCGCCCCAGCCGGTGATGCCGGCATCGGTTTCCACCCGCAGCAGCAGCGCACTCATTTCGCGGCGCGGGACGCCACCGCTCATGGGAACCTCGTGGCCCTCCAGTTGCAGGGGCATGTTGAGCAGAATGGGCTCGATGCGGGTGATGTTCACGGCTTTCCTCCTGGATGGTTTTGCGGACATTCTAGCCTGTGGCATTTCAGGGGCTGGCGGCAGCGGGGCGCCATCCGGCCAC
>CAIPGJ010000132.1 GCA_903864555.1 uncultured Pseudomonadota bacterium
CGACGGATCGATGCCGGCCGACAGGAGGCAACTCATGTCGTAAGGCTCCTGATGCCGGGAGATCACCACGATGTCCACCCCTGCGGTTTCCAGCACCACGGTGGTCCCGGTGTTGTTCAGCAGTCCCTTGCGCATGGGGCCGAGGTTCGAGTAGACGCCGTCAAAGACGAACTTCACCGTCGCCGTCAGCCTGAGTGAAGGACTGGGCACCGGCAATGCCGGCATGGCCATCTTGCCACCGAGATCCAGGGTGATCCTGTTGCCAACGCCGGCGCTGGCAGCAAGGCTTGCCGCCTCGGGATCGTAAATGGCATAGAACACCGCATTGTCCAGCCCCTGGGCCAGGACCTCTGCCAGCACCGCGGTGGTATCCATGGTGCCACCGGATGCGCAGTTGTCGAAATGGTCCAGCATCACGATCGGGCCCTGCGTCATCCGGGCAGCACGGGCGACCGATTGGGCGAGGGGTTCGATGCTGAAGACGAAGCGATCGCGCCCGGCCCAGGCGCGATCGAGCAGCTCGTTGCAGGCCTGCTCCGCACGCGGTCTGTCCGCATCGGTGCAAACCACGGCACCCAATCCGGCATTGGGGATGTCGGCGTGGGGAAACCCGGTGAAAAGCGACGCTGCGAGCAAGCCTTCGCGCTCCAATTCCATGCACCTTTGCTGAAGGGACCGGTTGGGCTCGGCATGCGTCCCCTGGCACATGATGTGCGGCAGCATGGGCCGGCGTCCCCAGGCCATGACCGGGCGGACCTTCCCTGCAATCGCCTTGATCAGCACGTCGGCCGCACGTACCCCGGTTTCGCGCATGTCCACATGCGGATAGGTGTGATAGCCACACAACACGGTGGCATTCGCCACCATCTCCGGATAGAGATTGGCATGCATGTCCAGTGCCACTGCAATGGGCACACGTCCATCGATCTCCCGGATCCGCTGCAGCAGACGGCCTTCGCCGTCTTCGCAGGACTGGGTCACCATGGCGCCGTGCAGGTCCAGCAGGACACCGTCGAAACCGCCCCTGGCCAGTTCATCGAGGATCAGCCCGCTGATGCGCTCGTAGGTCTGGTCATCCACCACCCCGCTCGGCGAGGCTTCCGCCGCCACCGGCACAATGACCTGCGCATCATGGGCAGACGCGACTTCCAGGAACCCGCCCAGGCCGCTGCCGGTGCCGGCATAGGCCCTGATCGCCTGTTCGCCGCACAAGGCGTCGGAACTGCCCCGGAAAAACCGCTGGAAAGGCGTCGGCACCGGCGAAAAGGTATTCGTCTCGTGCTTGAACATGGCCAGCAACAGGCGCATGGTATGGCTCCCTGGTCCGACTTCGCCCGGCCCTACTCGGCCTTGGCCCCGGTGGCGCGCACCACCTTGCTCCAGCGCTCGTTTTCCTGCCGGACCAGCAAGGCCATCTCGGCCGGGGTGCTCCCCACGGCTTCCAGTCCGCTGTTGGCGAACAGGGCAGCAACGCTGGGTTGCTTCACAGCCTCGGCCATGGCGGCGGACAAGCGGTTGCTGATCGCCGAGGGTGTCTTCGGCGCAGAAACAATGCCATACCAGACCGAGGAGACGAACCCAGGCACCTCATCGGATATGGGCGGCACATCGGGCAGTGCCACATTGCGCTTCTCGCCACCCACGCCCAGGGCGCGCAGCTTGCCGGCACGGATCTGGGGCAACGCGGTGCCCAGCAGGAAGAAGGACATGTCCAGCGTGCCGGAAGTCATGTCGGCAAGATAGGCGGCCGCGCCTTTGTAGGGAACATGGACGATTCTGGTGCCGGTCATGGACTTGAACAACTCGGCCGAAAGATGTGTCGTGGTGCCCACTCCGGAGGATCCGTAGCTCATCTTGTCCGGGTTGGCCCTGGCATAGGTAATCAGCTGCTTCACGCTTGTGATGTCGCGCTTGGCATTCACGACCAGGACATTGGGGCTGTTGGTCAGCACCGAGACCGGGACAAACTGCTCGGGCTCATAGGCGATCGATGCATAGAGATACTTGTTGATGGCCAGTTGACCCGGCGTGACAAAGAGCAGCGTGTAGCCATCGCCCGGTGCACGGAACACATGCTCGGCCCCGATATTGCCGCCGGCCCCGGCGCGATTGTCGATCAGGAAAGGCTGGCCCCATTTCTCCCTCAGCTTCTCGGCTACCGGCCGCGCCACCAGGTCGGTGCCACCGCCGGGCGCAAACGGAATGACCAGGGTGACCGGCTTGACTGGATACTCCTGTGCCGAGACTTCGGCAGAAAACACCAGCCCTAGGGCCAGCCAACGTGCAATCGGGGGAATTCGCATGGAAATCGCTCCTCAGTATGATCAGAAGGCCGGGGCAAGCAGCATCACGAGCCGGATGGGAGGCCTTTTCCCGCCCTGGCCACGGCTGCCTCACATCTCCAGAACTATCTTGCCAGTATGCTGGTTGCTCAGCATGCGTGCGTGCGCCTGGCACACTTCCGACATGGGCAATACGCAATCGATCAGAGGTCGGATGCGCCCGGCGGCAAAAGCAGGCAGCAGGTCGCGTGCGGCTGCCTGCACGCAGGCGGCTCTTTCATCGTCCGTGCGGGTGCGGAAGGTCACGCCGATTATCTGCAGGCGGCGCAGCGCCAGCAGATCCAGATCGATCTCGCTCATCTTTCCCCCCAGCCGCCCCACCCCGATCAGTCTGCCCTTGAGCGCCATGCATTTCATGTTCTCGGCAAGCACCGAAGCCCCGACGCTGTCGATGATGAGATCGACGCCTTTGCCGCCGGTGACCTTCAACACGGTCTCGGCCAGTCCGCCCTGGCTCATGTCGACGGGCACATCCACTCCCAGTGGCGCCAAGGCCTTGAGCTTCTGCGCCGAGCCCGAGCTGGCGATCACCGGTTTCGCACCCAGCAGGCGTGCTATCTGGATGCCCGCCATTCCTATCCCCGAGGAAGCAGCGTTGATGAGGATAGATTCACCCGCCTGCAAGCGGCCATTGGTGACGATGGCATCATGGGCAGTGGTAAACACATTGATGAAAGCACCGGCATCCACCCAGCTCACCCCCTCGGGCACCCGCATCAGGACGCGGTGATCGGCAGCCACATACTCCGCCTGTCCCGCGCGCCAGTGCCCCATCACCTTGTCGCCGCAGCTGAATCCGGTCACGCCAGGGGCACACTCTTCGATCTCCCCGGCAAACTCGATGCCGGTCGGTTGTGGATTGCCCGACTTGAGCGATGAAAGCACGCCCAGTTCACCTCGATTGATGCCGGCGGCCCGCACCCTTACCAGGACCTGGCCTGGCTGCAGGACTGGCTTGGGGACCTCCATCACCTGCACCTGCGCCCCATTCGCTCCCGGAACAAACATGACGGCTTTCACGTTGTCTCATCCTTGCAAAAATTGAATCATGTCTAAGTGGATGGTTCTGGCCGCCCGCCACTTCGCCCGGCTTGGCCGGATACACCGGCGGAAGCCTGCGACAGCCGGCTAAAACAGAAAAGTTCCATTGGCACCGCTGCCCCCACTTGGTAGCATACAACGATTGCCGCTGGAGATTCGATCATGCCGATACGCTACGCAAGCCTGTGCATTTCCGGATTCATCGCGATCACCTGTGCAGTCCCGCATGCGGGAGCCGCGGACTGGCCGGTCAGGCCGGTACGCATCGTCCTTGCCGCCCCCCCGGGAGGCGGCACCGACATCGTGACACGCATGGTCGGTGCAAGACTGTCGGAGACGCTGAAACAGCCATTCGTCATCGACAGCAAGCCTGGCGCAGGCGGCATCATCGCGGATGATTTCGTTGCAAAATCGCCGGCCGACGGACATACCCTGCTGTTCCAGTCACAGTCGATTTCGGTGACTCCCAATCTGTCCAAGGTGCCGTACGACGCCAACACCGACTTCCAGCCGATTGCCAAACTCATTTCCCAGGCGTTTGTCATTGTTGCCACACCCAAGCTGCCGGTAAAAAACCTGCGTGAACTGGTGGCCTACGCGAACAGCCGGCCCAACGGGCTGAACGGCGCGACTCCGGGCGCGGCGACCTTCCTGACGGGCGTGCTGTTCAAGCTGACCACGAATGCAAACGTGACCCTGGTCCCTTACAAGGGCGGTGCAGCCGGCTCACTTTCAGTGCTTGCCGGGGAAACGGACATCGGCTTCATGGACATACCGTCAGTTGCCGGGCACATCAACAGCGGGAAGGTGAATGCGCTCGCGGTGACCACGGCACGCCGCGTCAAGATGGTACCGACCGTGCCCACTGCCGCCGAAGCCGGCCTGCCGGAACTCTACGTGGAGGGATGGCTGGCCGCGTTTGCCCCTGCCAGAACCCCGTCCGATGTGGTGAATCGCCTCAATTCCGAAATCAACACCATCCTGCGTGCGCCCGATGTAACGGAAAAGATCCAGCAGATAGGGGGCGAACCCGCCCAGACCACGGTGGCCGAGTTCACCAAGTTCTACCTTTCGGAAATCGTCAGGTGGAAAGATGTCGTGAACCGCGCCAAGGTTAAACTCGACTGAAATCTCTCCAGGGGAAAACAGATCATGAAGCACTTGGTGAAAGACAATCATCAGCCTGAAATGCGGGTGGCATCATGAAGGGGCCCATTCTTTATCTCGCCGAGATGGACTACGGCGAGAAGGAACGCGGGCGCCATGGCGTATTCACCGACTGGTATGCCAATCGGCATGCGCCTGACCTGTTCAAGCTCGGCGCCCGGTCAGTGGCGGGATATCAACCGGTGATCGGCGGCCTCGCGGTGATGAGCGTCTACCAGTTTCCCGACTCCGATGTCTTTCTCACGCCGGCCTACCCGAAGATGAGGGATGGGGATTTGTACGGCCCTGTGGTTCGCGCCACCCGCTCCGGAGGAAGAAGCGCCCAGACACTTTACCTGGAGCGACTGGCCATGCCCGGCGGGGATGCACTCATCGATGCCGACTGGATTTCGGTGCTGCGCTTTGCCCTTCCGGAGGCGATGGACACCGCGCTCATCGACTGGTTGGGCAAGGATGGACAAAAGCATCTGGCTGCACATGGCGTGAAATGCGTGCGCTACGGCACCCGCATTGCGCAGGACATCGGCAAGGGATCCTTCCGCCCGCGATGCATGATTTTCTCGGAATGGTCGGGACAACCTCCGGATGCGGCAGACCTGCTGCCTGCGCTGAAGAAGCAATTCGGCGAAGCCATGACCGAGGTCGAGCCATTTGTGGGCTGGCGGGCCTATCCCTGGCCGGACGACAAGGCATCGCTAAGGTACTGAACCGGCCGATAGCCCAGGTTCTGCCCCCCCGATTCATCCATGTCCTCCCTGCCGCACGACATGCGCCTCGACCTGGATGCCATGCGGCGCCTGCGCAGGGATATCCATGCCCACCCGGAACTAGGCTTCGAGGAATCCCGCACTTCCGACATCATCGCCGCCCAGCTCACTCAGATGGGTTGTGATGAAGTCCATCGTGGAATCGGCAAGACGGGCGTGGTTGGCGTGATCCGATCCGGCAGCAGCCGCCGCAGCATCGGCCTTCGGGCAGACATGGATGCCCTGCCCATCCAGGAACAGAATGCGTTCGCCCATCGATCACAGGTGGACGGCCGCATGCATGCCTGCGGCCACGACGGACACACCGCAATGCTGCTGGGAGCTGCCAGGCAGCTGGCGGCCACGCGCAATTTCGATGGCCAGGTGAACCTGGTCTTCCAGCCTGCAGAGGAAGGCCTGGGTGGCGCCACCAGCATGCTGGCCGATGGGCTGTTCGAGCGCTTCCCCTGCGATGCCATCTACGGGATGCACAACATGACCAGCCTCCCGCTGGGCAGGTTTTCAATACGTCCGGGGCCCATGATGGCCGGTGGTGCATTCTTCGACATCACGGTGCATGGGCAGGGTGCCCATGGCGCCAAACCCCACCTGGGCATCGATCCGATTTTTGTCGCCTGCCAGATCGTGTGTGCCCTGCAGGGCATCGTCTCCCGCAACGTCGACGCCACCGAAGCCGCCGTGCTCAGCGTGACCAGGATTGCAGGCGGGGACGCCTACAACGTCATGCCCGACCGGGCGACCATAGGCGGCACGGTGCGCGCCTTCAACTCATCCACCATGTCCTTCATGGAAAACTCAATGCGGCGCATCGCGCATGGTGTGGCCAAAGGCTTCGGTGCGCGGGTGGATGTCGACTTCAGGGTGCAGTTTGCACCCCTGGTCAATGATGCTGGTGAGGCGGACTTCATGGGCGACGTGGCCGCCGCCATCGTTGGCGAAGAAAATGTGGAACGTGACCGGCCCCTGGTCATGGCCTCGGAGGATTTCGGCTTCCTGCTGCAGGCCTGCCCGGGCGCCTTCATGTTCATCGGCAACGCAGGCCCCGATGGCACCGGGGCCTCACCCGTGCACACGCCCACCTATGATTTCAATGATGACGCCCTGCCCCTGGGTGTTGCGCTTTACGTGAGGCTGGCCGAAGCCCGTCTTGCGCATGCCGGTTAGCAACCGGGCACGCATGCGGTGACTAGCCGCCTCTGGCCGCTTCCTCAGCTGCCGACTGGGCGATTTTCGCCTTCACCTTCTCGCGCAGACGGCGTGCCTCCTCCAGGGACGGCCCGCCGCCGGCCTCCAGGTCGACCTCGGTGTTTTCCATGATGCGTGCAGCCATCATGTAGAACCCGACGGTGATCATCAGTTCCATGACCTGTCGCTGGCCCAGTTCCGCCACGGCAGCCGTGAACACATCGTGCTCGGCCTTCACCTGGCGCACCAACTGCTCGGCAAACAGCAGGACGATCTGTTCCCGCTTGTCGAAGACGGAGGATCCCGGATCCCCTGTCGCCGCAGCAATCTTCTCCGCCGGCAGGCCTATGGATGCGGCAAGGCGGCGGTGCTGGTGGAGTTCGTACTCGCAGTTGCACAGACTACCAACCTTGATGATGGCCAGTTCGCGCAGCGCGGGATCGAGTTCAGCCTCATAAAGGATGCCCCTACCCAGGGTGAACCAGCCAGGCATGAAGCTCGGGGCATGCCCCAGCATCTTGAAGAAATTCAGGGGCAGGCGGTCTTCCAGCATCTGGCGCACCTGCGGCGTCAGTTTGTCAGGGTCGGGATAAGGCAGGCGGGGCATGGTCAATCTCCTGGCTGTGCATGGCTGGCGCGGCTCCAGGGCCGCGTGCCCAAGCTTCGCAGAAGCCACCGGCCCGATCAAGGCCTGCAGTGCCACGGTGTCAGCCGCGGCCCCGTTTGGCCAACTTGGCTCGCAGGTCGTGCTTGTCGGCGCCCGTCACCTTCACCTGGGCAAAATCTCCGACGCGCAAGGCCTTGCCATCCTCCACCACCACAACGCCGTCGATCTCTGGGGCATCGGCGCTGGACCGTGCAATGGCCAGTCCGTCTTCGGTGATTTCATCCACCAGAACCGTGATGGTCTTGCCCACCCTGGCTTTGAGGCGTTTGGCACTGATGGATTCCTGGAGCAGCATCAGTCGCGCCTGCCGCTCTTCCCGAACTTCATCAGGCACCGGGTCGGGCAGATCGTTTGCGAGCGCACCCTCGACCGGAGAATAGGCAAAGCAGCCAACCCGGTCCAGTTCC
>CAIPGJ010000133.1 GCA_903864555.1 uncultured Pseudomonadota bacterium
CGATCCCATGCCGATTCGCGGCACCATCTACGCCGGCACCTGGGAGTTCACCGTGCGCGGCATCTTCGACGGCGCCGACAGCACCAAGGTCACGCGCCAGATGATGTTCCACTACGACTACCTCAACGAGACCATCCGCAAGACCGCGCCGCGGCGCGCCGATTTCGTCGGTGTGTTCGTGGTGGGCATCCGCAATGGTGACGATGCGGCCAGCGTCTCGCGCGCAGTCGACGGCCTGTTCACCAATTCCCTGGCCGAGACCCTGACCGAAAGCGAGCAGGCCTTCCAGCTCGGTTTTGTCGCCATGTCCGACCAGATCATTGCCGCGATCCGACTGGTGTCCTATGTGGTGATCCTCATCATCATGGCGGTGATGGCCAATACCATGGCCATGAGCGCGCGCGAACGCATCTCGGAATACGCCACCCTGAAGGCGCTGGGCTTCGGGCCGGGTTTTCTGGTGATGCTGATCTTCGGCGAGTCTTTCGCCATCGCCGGCATCGGCGGCGCTCTGGGCATGGCGCTGACGGCGCCGGCGGCGGAGGCCTTCAAGCAGGCGGCGGGGGTGTTCCCGGTGTTTCATGTGTCCGCAGACACCTTGCTGCTGCAGGCCGGCTGTGCCCTGGCGGTGGGGGTGTCGGCGGCCTTGATGCCGGCCTTCAATTCGGCACGGGTGCGCATCGTCGACGGGCTGCGGGCCCGTGGATAGACGCTCGATGCATGGACATGAGGCGATGAGGTCATGACAGCGACCATCGATCTTGAGCAACTGGTGACCACGGCCGGCGATGCCATCGTGGTGGCCAATGCGGCCGGCAATGTCGTCCTGTGGAACGCCGCGGCCGAGCGCATCTTCGGCTTCACGGCGGGCGAGGCGATGGGGCAGACGCTGGACATCATTATCCCGGAGCGCCTGCGCCAGCGGCATTGGGAGGGCTACCACAAGACCATGGCCACCGGGCAGACGCGTTACGGTGCGGAGGTGCTGCGCGTGCCGGCAGTGCGCAAGGATGGCGGAGCGCTGTCCATCGCCTTCACCGTGTCCATGCTGTACGGCGCTGATGGCCAGGTGACCGGGATCGTCTCCATCATCCGTGATGACACGGCACGCTGGGATGAGGAGCGGGCACTGAAGCAGCGCGTCAGGGAACTGGAGGGCAAGTGATGCCGGTCCCCGCCCAAGCTGTCTTCCCGGTTTGCAGACCTGGGCACCAGGCGGGAAGTGTCGTTCATATGAATATAATCAATTTAAAACAGTAGTACAGATTATTATTAAGTCAATAAGCATATTATGATCACCGACATTCACTGAGATGCCTGCCCACACCGCCATCCCGCTGGCCTATATCGCGCGCAACCTGTGGACGCGCCGGCTGACCACGCTGCTCACCGCAGGCGGTCTGGCGCTGGTGGTATTCGTGTTTGCCACGGTGCTGATGTTGGATGCGGGACTGAAGAAGACCCTGGTCACCACCGGCGAGATCGACAATGTGGTGGCCATCCGCAAGGGTGCGCAGACGGAGATCCAGAGCGGCATCACGCGCAACCAGGCCAACATCATCGAGACGCACCCGGCGGTGGCTTCACGGCCTGACGGTTCGCGCCTGGTGTCCAAGGAGACGGTGGTGCTGATCTCGTTGAAGAAGACCGGTGCGGCCAAGCCGTCCAACGTGATCATCCGCGGCGCATCCGAGGTCGGCCTGGAGCTGCGCCCGCAGATCCGCATGCTGCAGGGTCGCAGCTTCCGCCCCGGTTCCACCGAGATCATGGTTGGCAGCGGCATCGCGCGCGGCTTCGCGGGAGTGGCTATCGGCAATACGCTGCGTTTCGCCCAGCGCGACTGGACCGTGGTCGGCGTCTTTGATGGCGGAGGCAGCGGCTTCGATTCGGAGATCTGGGGTGATGCCGACCAGTTGCTGCAGGCCTTTCGCCGCACCGCCTATTCCTCCATGGTGGTGCGCCTGGCCGACACCAGCCTGTTCGACCAGTTCAAGGCCGACATCGACACGGACCCGCGCCTCACCAACGAGGTGAAGCGCGAGCAGATCTTCTACAGCGACCAGTCGCGCGCGCTGTCGGTGTTCATCAACATCCTGGGCATGACGCTGACGGTGATCTTCTCCATCGGTGCCATGATCGGCGCGATGATCACCATGTATGCCTCGGTGTCCAGCCGGGTGGGGGAGATCGGCACGCTGCGCGCGCTGGGTTTCCGCCGCTCCAGCGTGCTGGTGGCCTTTGTCGCCGAGGCGCTGCTGTTGGGGCTGATCGGCGGGGTGGCGGGGCTGGGCTTTGCCTCCTTCATGCAGTTCGCCTCGTTTTCCACCACCAATTTCCAGACCTTCGCCGACCTGTCTTTCAGTTTCACCCTGACCCCGGGCATCGTTTTCAACACGCTGTTGTTTGCCCTGGGCATGGGCCTGATCGGCGGCTTCCTGCCGGCGCTGCGGGCGGCGCGCATGGACATCGTGGACTCCCTGCGGGCGGCCTGAGCGGCTGGAAGCCCGGGCCGGCCGGATACGTTAAAGTGCCGCTGCGCCAGCCCGTCCCGGGCGGCGTGCCGGCGCTTGCAGCTGGCATCAGGGCACCGGGGGGTGGGCATGGACAACTGGTGGATACAAAGACTGGAGCGGGTGGTCAAAGTCCGTCCGGATGAAGTGAAGGCACTGCTGTGGGCCTTCGTCTATTTCTTCTGCCTGCTGTCTTCGTACTACATCCTGCGTCCGCTGCGCGACGAAATGGGCGTGGCCGCCGGTGTGGCCAATCTGCAATGGCTGTTCACCGGCACCTTTCTGGTCATGCTGGTTGCCATGCCGGCCTTCGGTGCACTGGTGGCGCGGCTGCCGCGCAAGCGCTTCATCCCCTGGGTCTATCGTTTCTTCATCCTCACCCTGCTGGGCTTCTGGGCCTTGCTGCAGATGGATGAGGGGCGTGTCTATGTGGCACGTGCCCTGTTCATGTGGGTGAGCGTGTTCAACCTGTTCGTGGTGACGGTGTTCTGGGGTTTCATGTCGGACCTGTTCAGCTTCGCGCAGGGCAAGCGCCTGTTCGGCTTCATCGCCGCGGGCGGCACCGCTGGTGCGCTGGCCGGCCCGTCGCTGACCGCCGCGCTGGCCGTGCCGCTGGGGCCGGTGAACCTGCTGCTGGTGTCGGCCCTGCTGCTGGAGGCGGCCACCCAGTGCGCGCGCGGGCTGATGCGCACGCCCATGGCTGTATCGGTACAGGCTGCGACCGCGCAGGGCGGGGGCGGTGCAGACCAGGCGGTGGGCGGCGGCATGATGGCCGGGCTGGTGGAGGTGATGAAGTCGCCCTACCTGCTGCTCATCTGCGTGCATGTGCTGCTGCTGTCGCTGACCAACACCTTCCTCTATTTCCAGCAGGCCTCCATCGTCGCCGGCGCCTTTGACAGTCCGGCCGAGCGCACGCGGGTGTTTGCGCTGATCGACCTGTCAGTGGGCGTGATCACGCTGATGGTGCAACTGGCTTTCACCGGGCGCGTGCTGCTGCGCTGGGGGGCGGGCGTGGCCCTGGCCCTGCTCGCCGCGGTCACTATGGCCGGCTTTGCCGCGCTGGCGCTGGCGCCGCTGCTGATTGTGGTGATCGCCTTCCAGTCCCTCAAGCGGGCCACCGAGTTCGCGCTGGCCAATCCGGCGCGCGAGACGCTGTTTACCGTCGTGACGCGTGAACAGAAATACAAGTCGAAGAGCTTCATCGACACCGCGGTGTTCCGCGGCGGCGATGCCGCCAGCGGCTGGGTGTATACGGGCTTGCGCAACATCGGCCTGGACCTGCCGGGCATCGCCTGGGTGGCGGTGCCCATTGCGGCCCTCTGGGGTGTGCTGCTGCTGAGGCTGGGTGGCATGCAATCGAAGCTTGCCCAGGCGCAAGGGGCGCAGGCAGAATCGCCGCAGGGCCGGGATTGAATCGACATCGGCAGGGCAGGGCGCCATGCGGCCTGCCCGTCACAAGACACAGGAGACAGGCATGACTACAGGCAATGGCAATAATGGCGGGATGAAACTGACCCGCGCGGAATTCCTCAGGCTGGCCGGCGGCCTGGCGGGTGCTGGTGTGGCGGGTAGCCTGCTGGGGCCAGTGGGTGCGGCGCTGGCGGCGGAGGCGCCGGTGCTGCGCCGGCCCATTCCGTCCTCCGGCGAACTGCTGCCGGTGGTGGGCGTGGGCACCGCCGTGGTCTATGAAATCCAGACCGCCGACGCCAAGTTTCCCAACCTGGTCGACAGCGTGCGCGCCTTCCTCGCCAATGGCGGCACCCTCATCGACACCTCGCCCACCTATGGCCGGGCGGAGCAGAACCTGGGCGAGATTTTCAAGCGCATCGGCGCCCCGGTGCGCAACCGTGCCTTCATCGCCACCAAGATCAGCACCACCGGGGAGCAGGCCGGCATCGACAGTGTGTTGCGTTCCTTCACCGACATGGGCGTGGACCGCATCGACCTATTGCAGGTGCACAACATCCGCGACACCAGCACCCACCTGCGCACCATCCGCCGCCTCCGCGACGAGGGGAAGGTGCGCTATGTCGGCATCACCACCTCCTTCGACAACACCTACGAGGAGTACGAGCGCATCATGCGGCGCGAGAAGCTCGACTTCATCCAGATCGATTACGCGCTGGATAACCGCAACGCCGAGGAGCGCATCCTGCCGCTGGCGCGCGACCTGGGCATGGCCGCCATCATCAACCTGCCATTCGGGCGCGGCCGCCTGTTCGCCAAGGCGCGCGGGCATGAACTGCCGGCCTTCGCCAAGGACATCGACTGTGCCAACTGGGCGCAGTTCTTCCTCAAGTTCCTGCTCGGGCATCCGGCGGTGAACGTGGTCATGCCCGGCACCGACCGGCCCGAGTACGCCCTGGACAACCTGAACGCCGCGCGCGGTCGCATCCCGGACGAGAAGATGCGCCAGCAGATGATCGCCTTCTGGGACAAGCTGGGATGAACGGGCGGCCCATGAACAACGCCGGGCAGGGCTGTCCGGCTTCCTTGACCTGAATCAAGCGCATCGCCCCGGCAGCCCCTAAGCTCCCTGCTGGCGTGACTGCCGGGGCCGGCCCGGACCGGTGCACGTTACGAGCCCTCCATGTCCACGCTACTGCGATCCTTCTACCTCACCTACGGCGGGCCGCTGGCCCTGCTGGTGCTGTTGCATGCCATCGGCACCATCGGCTACCGGCTCATCGGCGGCGTGCAGTATTCGCTACTCGACTGTTTCTACATGAGCTTCATCACCATCGCCACCATCGGCTATTCAGAAGTGGTGGATGTATCTCACAGCGCCGTGGGCCGGCTGTTCACGGTGTTCATCGGCGCTGGCGGCATCGGCACCGTCTATTACACGCTGGCCAAGATGACCATGTCGCTGGTGTCCGGAGAACTCGATATCGTCCTGAGGAGGCGCAATATGCGCAAGCGCATGTCGGAACTGAAGCAGCACTACATCGTCTGCGGTACCGGGCGGGTTGGCAGCAATGTGGCGCATGAACTGGCCATGACCGGGCACGACTATGTGGTGATCGACACCAACCAGGCCCACATCGACGCCTATCGCGAGCGTTACAGTGACACCCTGTACCTGCACGGCGACGCCAGCGACGACGAGCTCTTGCTGGAGGCCGGGTTGCATCACGCCGCCGGCGTGTTTGCCGTGACCGGCGATGATGCGAAGAACCTGGTGATTACCCTGTCGGCCAAGCAGCTCAATCCGTCGGTGCGCGTGGTGGCGCGCTGCCACGAGGTGAGCTACATCGAGAAGATCCGCCGTGTCGGTGCAGACGACATCGTGTCACCGGATTACACCGGTGGCATGCGCATTGCCTCGTCGATGATCCGGCCGCACGTGGTGAGCTTTCTGGACGAGATGCTGCGTGCCGACGGCTCCATGCGGGTGGAGCAGGTCAGCGTGCCGGCAGGCTTTGCCGGTGGCAGCGTGGGTGAGATCGTGCCGCGCAGCCGCGAGTACATCCTCATGGCGATGTGTTCGGGCGGTCAGTGGTCGTTCAACCCCGCGGACGATGCGCGCATCGCAGGTGGTCACACGCTGGTGCTGATGACCAGCCCGGAGGGGCGCCGGTCAGTGGCGCGGCGGGTCGGGGCGCTGGTGGTCACGTAGGTCCGTGGCAGCCCCCGTGGAGCGCCTGCCATGACGGCGAAGGTCGACTGGGTTAGGATGGCGCCAGCCGCGCGTGTCACGGTCATTCACCTCGCAAAGAAGGTCGACCTGCTCCTGCAGAGGGCAGGCGCAAGTGCAGTGCAAAGGAGGATTGATGAGCAACAGCAATGTCATGCGCAGGGGTGGCCCTGCGCGTTCCCTGTTGGCGGCTGCCGCCCTGTGCTGCGGCAGCTTGTGTTGCGCACAGCAGGCGCTGGCGCAAAAAGATCCAGCCCCGGGATATCCTGCACGGGCGATACGCCTGGTCATCCCCTTTGCCGCAGGCGGGGTGCTCGATATCGTCGGCCGGCTGGTGACCACGCGCATGAGCGAGACCTGGGGCTTGCCGGCCCTCATCGACAACCGTCCCGGCGCCACCGGCACCATCGGCATGGACCAGGTGGCCAAGTCCCCGGCGGATGGCCATACCCTAGTCATGCTCATCATCAGCCACTCGGTGAATTCGGCGCTGGAAGGCAGCCGCATGCCTTACGACATCGTGCGCGATTTCTCACCGGTCACCCAGCTCACCAGCAATGCCTATGTGCTGTCGGTGAATGCGAAGCTGCCGGTGCGCACTGTGCAGGAGCTGATCGCCCACGCGCGCAGCAACCCGGTGCGCTTCGGTTCATCGGGGACGGGTGGCGTGATCCACCTTGCTGGCGAATGGCTGGCGCTGTTGGCCAAGACAGGCAACATGACCCACGTGCCCTACAAGGGCAATGCGCAGGCCATGACTGATGTGGCCGGTGGCCATATCGAGATGATGTTCTCTTCGGTGCCGACGGCGAACGCGCCCGCGGCGCAGGGCCTGGTGCGGCCCATTGCGGTGACATCGCCTAAGCGGCTGGGGCCTTTGCCGGATGTGCCCACGCTGCAGGAGTCGGGCTTCCCGACCTACGAGGTGGATGGCTGGTACGGCATTGCCGGGCCGAAGGGCCTACCCACCGGCATCATCGACAAGCTCAACCAGGAAATGGTGCGGGCCATCCGCTTGCCCGACACCCGCGACAAGCTCGCCGTCGACGGCATGCTGCCGGTGGGCAGCACGCCAGCGCAGTTCGGTGCGTTGATCCGGGCCGAAGACGAGAAGTGGCGGCGCGTCGTGCAGGAGCGCGGGCTGGCCGTGAAGTAGACAGGTGCCTGAGTGCGGTGCGTCTGTGCCACGGGGCGCGTGTCGAAGCCACGGTATTTCCGGTGGGCATGATCACAATATTCTATTTAACGAAATAAAGACGGATATTGCTGTTCTTAATTGATCACAATGGCTCTTCAGGTTCTGCCGTTTTTCCCACAGCACAAGCCGTTGCCAACCTACAGACTTCGCCCGCTTGACTGACTCGTCTGGGTTGCGGGGAGCCGGGCAGGGTGTCCGGCCCGATTGAAAGGGCCATCCATGAACTCAGTCATTTACATTGTCGGGCTTGTCGTTGTCGTAGTTGCCATCCTGTCCTTCTTCGGGCTGCGCTGAGCAGTCGGAACAGGAATGGCCGGGGAACGCGTCTGAGGCGTCGCTGCACCCAGCTAGGGATAAGTGGCTGCCCGCAGCGCCTCCTCGATACCACGCAACATCTCCTGCATGTCGGCGAGGCCATTGCGGCGCGAACCGCCCGCCGTGTGCGGGATCAGCAGCACGTCCGGCCGTCCGAGCAACGGGTCCTGCTCCTGCACCGGTTCCTCGTAGTGCACATCCATGGCCACCCCGCCCAGCCGTCCACTCGCCAGACAATCAAGCAATGCCTGGCGGTCGATCACGGCGGCGCGTGAGGTGTTGATCAGGAAGGCGCCGGGCTTGATCAGGCTCAGGCTCCGACCATCGACGACGCCGGCTGAGGCTGTATCGGAGGGCAGGTGTATGGACAGGAAGTCGGATTCCCGAAACAGGTCTTCCAGGCTGCGATAACTCACGCCGGTCGCGGCCTCGTCGGCAGCGCTGAGGCGATTGCGCTTGTGGTAGAGCACCTGCATGCCGAAAGCGC
>CAIPGJ010000134.1 GCA_903864555.1 uncultured Pseudomonadota bacterium
AATCTATGTAACAACGCCGCACACGCTGTCGAGGGGCAGGCGCGCCCGGGCGTGATCGAAGTCCGGCTGGAAGCCTGCGCGGTGGACGAAGCGCGTGGCGATCTGCACCCGGGCCGCTACGCCTGCCTCACCGTGCGGGACAACGGATCAGGCATGGATGAAGCAGTGCGCTCACACCTCTTTGAGCCTTTCTTTACCACCAAGCCGGTGGGCCAGGGCACGGGCTTGGGCCTGTCGGTGGTGCACGGCTTCGCGCAGGCGCACGGGGCCAGCATAGAGGTGGACAGTACCCCTGGGGAAGGGGCCACGTTCCGCATCTATTTTCCCGCAGTCGAAGCGCGGGGCTTGGACGTTCTGGTGCCTGCTCCCAGCACGACGCCAGTTCAGGGCAAGGGCAAGCACATCCTTTTCGTGGATGATGAAGAAGGCCTCATCCTCCTGATTAAGCGCCTGCTGACACGCCAAGGCTTCCTTTTCAGCGGCTATGACGACCCCCGCGAGGCGCTGGAGGCGGTGCGCGCCGACCCTGATCAATTCGACCTGGTGGTGACCGACTACAACATGCCGCATATATCTGGATTGGAACTGGCGCAAGCGGTGAAGGCGATCCGCCCCGGCCTGCCGGTAATTCTGGCCTCGGGCTACATCACGGAGGAGTTGCGTGCTAAAGCACCTGCCGCCGGCATACGCGAGTTGATCTATAAACCCAGCGCCGCGGACGATCTGTGCGAAGCAGTAGCACGTTACGCCAACGGGCAGACTGCCGGGGGGGCGCCGAAACCTTGCTGATCCGATTCAGTTCGGGCAATAGGGGGGGGCGCCAGTGTCTGCTGCCGTTGGTGGCGATACATCGCAATGGCCGTTGTGGCCGAGAAGCAGCCCCTGCAGTAAGGCGGGGCAGGCGGCCGGACGACGGTGGAATGTGATCAGTTTGGCGATGTATAGCACGTCATCATTGATACTACAGCTGGATTGTAATCAGACCCAAAGGTGGGGTCGGGTCCCGGTCACTGCTTCTCGAGGGCATGTCCGGCCAGCGTCACCAGCTCGAACTCGCTGAGGAAGCGGATGTTGTTCTCGCTGGCGAACTTGCGCGCCGGCTCGCTGATCTCGCCGGTCGTCGCATACAGGCACTCGCGGGCCTTGAGGCGCGCCTTGGCCTCGGCCAGTTCCTTCAGTGGTGCCATGCCGGTCTGGGCAGCCTTCCAGCGCCGGCAGGCCAGCAGCGTCAGCTTGCCGGCCTTGCGCAGGGCGTAGTCGGCGCCCTTGGTGGCAGCCTCCACGGCATGCCCGTCACGGCGATAGCCCTCGACCAGCGCCGTGCAAAAGGCCTCCGTGGGGAGCGCGCGCAGTGCCGTCAACTTCTTTGCCACCTTGGTCGGGCTGGGCAGACGCAACTGCTGCCAGGAAATATAGCCCGCCATCAGGCTGAAGGGCAGCGCCACGAAGAAGGCCATCAGATCGGGCAGGAACAGCCGCGTCGAGGCAAACAGGCCGAGCGCCAGGGCCACGCTCACCCACCAGGGCTGGCGCGTGAGGATGGCGAAGAGGGATTTTTTGCGATTGAGCATGGGGCGGCATTGTACGGGGCGGGGGTGTACCGTGTGGCAGATTACTGGGCTGGTTGAGGTGCGATGGTGTAAACCCCCTTGTCAAAGGCTCTTCACCGATTTCCGGGGAGCTCATTTTTTCTCCCAAGCCGACAATCGCACCTGCCTTGCCCCCCTGAATGCGCTTTTTCC
>CAIPGJ010000135.1 GCA_903864555.1 uncultured Pseudomonadota bacterium
AGGTCTGGACCTGTCCTTGAAGGTGGTGTTTGGCGGCCCCGAGATCGCCGCGCGCTACGATGCCGGCGGCCTGAAGATCGGTGAACTGGGTTCGCCACCCGCCACCACCGCCATCGCCAAGGGGGCACGCTTCCATATTGTCGCCAGCAGTGTGCGCAGGCGCGCCCTGCAGTATCTGGTCGTTCATCCCTCCATACGGGATTGGCAGGACCTGCGCGGCAGGACTGTGGCGGCACTGTCCATCGGCAGTTGCAGCTACTGGTTCATGCGCACCGTGCTGGCCCATCATGGGCTGGACCCTGATCGGGATGTCAACATCGTCGGCCTGGGCGAGCGCTATCCCCGCGTCACGTCACTCTTCGATAGCGGCGAGCTGCATGCCGCGGTGCTGTCGGAGCCGAATATTTCCATGGGTGAGGATGGCGGGCACTTTCGCGTCCTGCAAAGCCTCACCGACCCGGCCTTCTGTCCCGCCATGCAGTGGAGCGTCATCGTCGCCAACGACGACGTGATTGCGCAGGAACCGGCGCTGGTGCAAGCCGTGCTGCGCGGCTGCGTGAAGAGCTACCGTCATGCAGCGGCCAACCCGCAGGAGCTGGCCGAGTTCGGCGCAGCCTTCTTCGGCATCGCCCGGGGCACCATGGAGAAATCCATCCGTCGCGAGGCTCAGGATCTGCATAGCGAGGGCGAGATCGACATGCCCGGCCTGCAGCAGGCGATCGAGCTGCAGCGGCGCCTGGGTGCCTTCGAGCGACCGCTCGATGCACGAGACATCGTTGATACCCGCTTTCTACCCGGCCCTGCCCACTGATCCGACAGCAAGGAGTCCATCCTCATGAGACCTGTTTCCCAACCCGCCTTCGCAGGCCTGCTGCTGGCCCTGGGCGTGGCCTTTTCTGCGACTGCCGCCGCGCAATCGTGGCCATCAAAACCCCTGCGCATGATCGTGCCCGGCGCCCCAGGCACCAGTCCCGACCTGCTGGCCCGGACCATTGCCCAGTACCTCACGCCACGCCTCAGCCAGCAGATCGTGGTGGCCAACCAGCCCGGCGCTGGCGGCAACCTGGGGCATGGCACGGCGGCCAAGGCGGCACCCGATGGCTATACCTTGCTGGTGACCAGTGACCAGTTGTCCATCAACGAAAGCCTGTTCAAGGATCTGCCTTTCCACGCCGTGAACAGCTTCATACCGGTGGTGCAGGCCATCGTCTCGCCGCAGGTGCTGATCGTTCCGGCGAATTTCCCTGCCCGCGATGTGGCGGAACTGATCGCCTATGCCCGGTCCAATCCGGGCAAGGTGAATTTCGGCTCGCCACAGTTGGGCACGGTGGGTCATCTCTCGGGCGAACTGCTGAAGGCCGGCCAGAAGATCAACATCGTGCACGTCCCTTTTCAGGGGGCGACGGCAGCCATCAAGGAAGTGGTGGCGGGCAACATCCAGATGCTGTTTGTGACGCTGCCACCCGCAGTGGGCCAGATCCAGGCGGGCAGCGTACGTGCACTGGCGGTCAGTACACCGACGCGCAATGTCAGCTTCCCGAATGTGCCGACCATGAAGGAACTGGGCCATCCCGAATATGACTTCGGCGCCTGGCAGGGCGTGTTTGCCCCGACCGGGACACCCCAGGACGTGGTGGGGCGCCTGAACACCGACATCAATGCCATCCTGAAGAGCCCTGAAGGCAGCGCCGCCCTGATCAAGCTGGGCTTCACGCCGGTTGGCGGGACCGTCGATCAGTTCCGGCAGCTCGTGGCCGCCACCATCGACAAGTGGGGCAAGGTGGTGAAGGAGGCGAACGTCAAGGCGGAGTGATCCGGGCAGCGATCAAGCCCGGCACTCCGCAGGCCTACAAGCCCAGGTAGGCCTGCCTGACGCGCGTATCCCTGCCCAGGTCTTCGGTGCTGCCGTGCATGGACACCCGGCCAGTCTCGATGACATAGGCGCGGTGCGCCAGGTCGAATGCGGTGAACACGTCCTGCTCCACCACCAGGATGGCCAGGCCCTGGCGGTTGATATTCAGCAGTGCCTCGCTCAGCTGCTCCACTGCGCGCGGGGCCAGCCCCAGCGACAGTTCGTCGATCATCAGCAGTTGCGGGCGCGACATGATGCCGCGGCCGATGGCACACATCTGCTGTTCACCACCGGACAGTGTGGTGGCATCCTGGCTTTCCCGCTCCTTCAGGCGCGGGAAGATGGCGTAGACGGCGTCCAGGTCGCGTGCAATCTCTGCGCGGCTGGCGCGCCGGCTATAGGCGCCGATGAGCAGGTTGTCCCTGACCGACATGCCGCGAAACAGCCTGCGCCCTTCAGGGACATGCGCAATGCCGGCGCCGATCACGGCATCCGGTTCGGCACCGGTCAGAACGGTGCCGGCGAACTCGACACGTCCCCCGGTAGCCTTCACCAGTCCGGAAATGCAGCGCAGCAGCGTGCTTTTCCCGGCGCCATTCGAGCCGACGATACAGGTGATCTCGCCGGGCCGGACTTCCAGGTCTATGCCCCAGAGCACCTGAACATCGCCGTAACCCGCGGTGAGCTGGCTGATCTGCAGCAGCGGTGTGCTCATGATGCGGCCCCGGCCAGTTGCTTCTGGCGTTCGGCAAACCGGCTGCCCAGATAGGCTTCGATCACCTTCGGGTCCTTGACCACGTCCTGGGGATCGCCCGAACTGATCAACTCACCATGGTGCAGTACGAGTATGCGCTGCGACAGCGACAGCACCACCTTCATCAGGTGCTCGATCAGGATGATGGTGATGCCGCGCGCGGCAATGGCGCGGATGAGGGCCAGGGCCTGGTCGATCTCGGAGGTGTTGAGGCCGGCGTTCACTTCGTCCAGCATCAGCACCCGGGGTTTCATGGCGAGGCTCTTGGCCAGTTCCAGGCGCTTGCGCGAGGGCAGGGTGAGCGATGCGGCCGGCCGCCTTGCATCAGCACCCAGGCCGACAAATTCCAGGTGGGCCATGGCTTCGGCCTCCGCCTGGGCACGACTGCTGGCGGCACCGGCGAACAGCGAGCCGGCCGTGACGTTCTCCAGCACGGTCATGGCCGGGAAGGGCTGCACGATCTGGAAGGTGCGGGCGATGCCGCGTCGGGCCGCCTGGAAAGGGCGCTGACGGGTGACGTCCTCGCCGCGGAAAAAAACGCTGCCGGAAGACGCGGGGAACACGCCGGTGATCAGGTTGACCAGCGTGGTCTTGCCCGCGCCGTTGGGGCCGATCAGGCCGACGATCTCCCCTTCTGCCAGCGTGAAGTTGACATTGCGTACGGCCTGTATGCCGCCGAAGTTGCGGGACAGGTTCTCCACCGAGAGGAGGATGTCGCTCATGCCGCGGCCTTTCGCGACAGCAGTCGCAGCAGGCCGCCTGGCAGGAAGAAGATCAGCAACACGATGACCAGTCCCAGTATGGCCTGGTGGTAATCGAGGAACTTCGCCCAGATGGTCTCCTCCATCAGGACGAAGGCCGCCGAGCCCAGTACCGGTCCGAATACCGTGCCCGGGCCGCCCAGCAGCACCATCACCGGTACCTTCAACGTGAGCAGGATGGAGAATGAATCCCCCGGCGAGATGTAGGCCACCCAGGATGCATAGGCGGCTCCCACGGCGCCGCAGAACACCGCCGACAGCACGAAAGCGTAGATCTTGTAGCGCGTCACGTCGATGCCCACCATGTCTGCGGCATCCTCGTTCTGCTGGATGCAGCGCAGGCCGAAACCGAGGCGACCGCGGTCCACCAGCACCGTGGCAATGAAGGCCGCGACCATGAGGGTGAGCATGGTGTAGAGGAAAACGCGGCCGATGTATTCCGGGCCACCGGGCAGGAATTTGACATTGAGGCCTTCACCGCCGCCGGTCATGCCCGACCAGGAGGAGGCCACCAGCGACAGCACTTCGACGATGGCGATGGAGCCGATCGCGAAATAGTGTCCTTTCATGCGCAGGATGACCAATCCGAGCAATGCGGCAAATGTGGCGGTCACGATCGCGCCTGCCAGCCATGCGGCAGGCAGCATCCATCCGGCGTTCTGGGCAATGGCGCCGGTGTAGGCGCCCAGGCCGACAAAAGCGGCCGTGGCGAAGGAGGGATAGCCGGTATAGCCGCCGATGAAATTCCAGGACAGGGCCAGCGTGCCGTACATGGCGAGGAAGGTGGCGATCTTGACGGCGTAATTGCTGGCCATCCATGGCATGGCGGCCAGCACCAGCACCCACAGCAGGAAAAGTATGAGGCCTGTGCGTTGCTTCATTCGTATCCCTTGCGCCCCATCAGCCCTGTTGGTCGCACCACCAGCAGGACCAGCATGAGCAGGAAGCCGGCGAGGATGGCGTTGACCGGGCCGAACCACTGTCCGGCAAAGCTCTCGACGAGGCCCAGTGCCAGGCCGCCCACCAGGGCGCCAGGCACGGTGCCGAGGCCGCCGATGACGCAGATGACGAAGGCCTTGCCCAGAAACAGGCCGGTGACGCTGGTGGTGATCGGAAACACGCTGGACAGCAGTGCCCCGCAGGCCCCCGCCATGAGTGCGCCGAGGCCGAAGGTCACGGCATAAACCTTGTTCACCCTGACCCCCATCAGTGCCGCGGCATCACGGTCCATGCGCACGGCCACGATGGCGCGTCCTATGCGCGAGCTGCGCAGCACGGCAAACAGCATGGCGGTCATGGCCAGCGCGAGTAGCATGGCCCAGACGCGGTCCATGGGCAGGGTGACTCCGGCAATCTCGAGCCGGCCCAGATCCAGGGTCACGCGGCGCGGCGTGGCGGTGAAGGCGAGGTTCATGAAGTTGTAGAGGATCATGTCCAGGCCGAAGGTCAGCGTCAGCGTGGTCAGCACCGGCCTGGCGATGACGCGGTTGATGAGGCCGTACTGGATGAGGTAGCCCAGCAGGTAAAGCAGGGCAGCCACGCCGAAAATCGAGATGTAGGGCGGCACCTGGAAGTGTGTCCAGGCGAAGTAGGCAAGATAGCCACCAAGGATGATGAAGGTGCCATGCAGCATGTTGATCACGTTGAGCACCCCCCACACCAGGGAGAAGCCCACCGCGATACAGGCGTACAGGGCCCCCAGCATCAAGCCGTTGGCAAGTGTCTGCGCGTACAGGGCGTACATGATTGGAGCAGGAATGGAGCAGTAATAAGGTGCGCTTGCAGCGACGCAGCATGGAGGCTGCGCCGCCGGATGCGGTGACGCCTACTTGACCGGCTGCAGCGTGCCCTGCTTGACGCGGTCCGGGTACAGCACGGCGATGCGACTGCGTTGCACCTGGATGATGGGCAGCTCCGACCCGGCATTCATGCCATTGGCGGAGAACTTGAT
>CAIPGJ010000136.1 GCA_903864555.1 uncultured Pseudomonadota bacterium
AGGCCAGCTGGGACGCCGTATTGATGATGCGGCCCGTACCGCGGGCATACATTTCCGGCAAAACCGCTTTCGTGACTAGGAAGGTTCCGCGCAGGTGGACGGCAATGACACGGTCCCAGACGGCCGTTTCCAACTCATGCACAGCACCGGCTGCCGCAATGCCGGCGTTGTTCACCAGAATGTCGATACGCCCGAAGGCCGCATGCGCTGCCGCGACCATGGCGGCCACTTGGGCTTCGTCACTGACGTCTGCCTGAACCACTAGCGCACGGCGCCCCAGCGCCTCGACTTCGGCGGCCACCGCCGCCGCCGCCGTGACCTCGGCGGAGCTCGGGTGGTTGATAACAACATCGGCGCCCTCGCTGGCGAAAGCCAGCGCAACACCGCGGCCTATTCCCGAACTGCTGCCCGTCACCAAAGCAATGCGTCCAACCAATTTCATGGGACCCCCCGGATAGCCCCAAGTCGGCGGGGCTCGGCGCATTCTGGCCTACTTTTGACATTCCGGCAGCGCCGCAGGGCGATTACAATTGCACCATACCGAGGGAATTCCATGAGCCAGGCCGCACCGCACATCTACCACAGCCCGTTCCCGGACCTAGACCTCCCGGACATGCCACTGCCGGCGTTCACTTTGCGACACGCCACCACCCACCCCGACAAATTGGCGCTCGTCGACGCTGCCACAGGCCGGGGCCTCACTTACGCGCAATTGGTGGAGGGTGTCTGCCGTTTAGCCGGCGGCTTACGCGAGCGGGGCTTGCAGCCCGGCGAAGCGGTCGCTGTCATGCTGCCCAACCTGCCGGAATACGCGCTAGTCATGCACGGCATCATCCTCGCTGGTGGTGTCATCACCACCATCAATCCGGGCTATGGCGAACGTGAGATTCATCACCAGCTGGAGAACACCGGTGCGAAGCGGCTCATCACCGTTCCCGGCATGCTGGCCACCGCCCAGGCGGGCGCTGTCGGCACGGCTGTCGCGGAATTCGCCGTGGTGGGCGAAAGCGGAGCAGCGGCCTCGCTGGAGAGCTGGTACGGCACTCCACTCCCGCTCGACCTGCCTGCCGATACGGCCGACATCATCGCGCTGCCTTTCTCTTCGGGCACCACCGGACTATCGAAGGGCGTGGAACTGACTCATCGCAGCATGCTGGCCAACCTGCTGCAGGTGGGTAGCGCCATGGAGTACGGGACCAACGACGTGCTCATGGGCTTCCTGCCGTTTTTTCACATCTATGGCCAGCAGGTCATCATGAACACGGCGCTGGCCTATGGCGCCACCGTGGTCACCATGCCCCGCTTCGACCTCGAGCTCTATCTCAAAGCTCACGCGCAGTACGGCATCACGTTGTCTTTCATCGCACCGCCCGTAGCGGTGTTGCTGGCGAAGCATCCGGCGGTGAACGGCGCCGACTTCAGTAAAGTGCGCGTCATCTTCAGCGGTGCGGCCCCCTTGGCTGCTGAAGTGGCGGCCGAAGCTTCCGCACGCTTGGGTTGCCCGCTCGTACAAGGCTACGGCATGACGGAACTGTCGCCCGTGTCGCACCTCACACCCATTGGCCGCGACAAGCCAGGTTCGGTCGGCATCACGGTAGCGAACGCCAAGGCGCGCATCGTGGACCCGGAGACCGGTGCTTCGGTCGGCCCAGGCCTACGCGGCGAACTATGGGTTCATGGGCCCATGGTGATGGTGGGTTACCACCGCAACCCAGAAGCAACCGCAAACACCGTGGACGCCGAGGGTTGGCTACATACAGGCGATGTCGGTTATTTCGACGAAGACGGCTATCTGTTCATCGTCGACCGCTTAAAGGAGCTCATCAAGTTCAAAGGCTTTCAGGTACCCCCTGCAGAACTCGAGGGCCTGCTGCTCACACACCCGGCGGTAGCAGATTCCGCCGTCATTGGTTTGCCCGATGAAGAAGCCGGCGAACTACCCGTGGCCTTTGTAGTGCTGAAGCCCGGCACCAGCGCCACCGCGGAGGAGATTCGCGCGTTCATCGCCAAACAGGTAGCCACCTACAAGCAGCTGCACCGCATCACTTTCATCGACGTAGTGCCGAAGTCTGCTTCAGGCAAAATCCTCCGCCGCCTCCTGCGCGACAGCCTGTAGCAGTTCGAGCTGCA